>NZ_PQMX01000080.1:0-24980 GCF_004368385.1 Burkholderia sp. B10
TCGCGTCGTCGAGCACGAGCAATTCGCCCTGCGTCTTGTTGAAGCCGCGGCTCACGTGGTCGACGCGCAGGATTTCGGCGCCGGGCCGCGGCGGCTGAAGCGGCTGGGACGTCTGGACGGGGGCGTTGATTACGGTCGGATTTTGCATCGCGCTTACTCTCAATCGAGACGGAGCCGGGATTCCGCATAGGCGTACATCGGACGCCACAGCAGACGGTTGAACAGCGTAACGAACAGCGACATCACCGCGATGCCCAGGATGATCTTCGGGAAGTCGCCGGCCGCGGTGGTCTGCGCGATATAGGAGCCGAGGCCGTGCGCGACGACCTTCGTGTCGCCCCACTGCACGAATTCGGACACGATGCTCGCGTTCCACGCGCCGCCCGACGCCGTGATCGCGCCCGTCACGTAGTACGGAAAGATGCCAGGCAGCATCGCCTGACGCCACCACTGCCAGCCGCGGATGCGGAAGTTCTTGGTCGCTTCCTTGTAGTCGTTCGGATAGGACATCGCGCCCGCGATCACGTTGAACAGGATGTACCACTGCGTGCCAAGCACGATCAGCGGCGACAGCCAGATGTCCGCGTTCAGGTGGAAGTGGACGATCACGATCACGAACACCGGGAACAGCAGGTTGGCCGGGAACGCAGCGAGGAACTGCGCGAGCGGCTGGATCTTCTCGGCGAGCTTCGGGCGCAGCCCGATCAGCACGCCGAGCGGCACCCACACCACCGATGCGATCGCGATCAACACCAGCACGCGCAGCAGCGTGATGAGCCCGAGCACGAGCACGTGGCCGACCTCGGCCAGCGTGACGCCGGTCGCCACGAAGCCGACGACGCGCCACGCGACATACAGCGTCAACGCGATCACGACGGCGGCCCACACGAGGTCGCCGACGCGCGACGACCGGCGCGACGACTTGCCGCGCGACCGCGCGAGCGTCACCGACGGCGCGCGCAGCGGAATGCGCGCCGCCTGCGACAGCAGCCAGCCGGCCGGCACCAGCAGCTGATGGATCAGGTGCGTGCGGCGCACGAGGTCGAGCAGCCAGGATTGCGGCGCGTCGCCCGACGCGGTGTTCTCCATCCGGAACTTGTCGGCCCACGCAACGAGCGGCCGGAACAGCAACTGGTCGTATGCGAGGATCACGACCGACATCGCGACGATCACCCAGCCGACCGCGGCGAGATTCTTGTCGGCGATCGCCTGCGCGAGATACGCGCCGATGCCCGGCAGCGTGATCGTGCGGTTGCCGACGGTGATCGCCTCCGACGCGACGACGAAGAACCAGCCGCCCGACATCGACATCATCATGTTCCAGATCAGGCCCGGCATCGAGAACGGCGCTTCGAGCTTCCAGAAGCGCTGCCACGGCGTGAGGTGGAAGCCGCGCGACACCTCGCTCAGATCGCGCGGCACCGTGCGCAGCGACTGGTAGAAGCTGAACGTCATGTTCCACGCCTGGCTCGTGAAGATCGCGAAGATCGCGGCGAGCTCCGCGCCGAGCACGCGGCCCGGAAACAGCGCGAGAAAGAACGTGACCGTAAACGAGATATAGCCGAGCACCGGCACCGACTGCAGGATGTCGAGGATCGGAATCAGCACCATGCCCGCACGGCGGCTCTTCGCGGCGAGCGTGCCGTAGCCGAGCGTGAACACGAGCGACGCGACCATCGCGGCGAGCATCCGCAGCGTGGTGCGCAACGCGTATTCGGGCAGGTTCGACGGATCGAGCGAGATCTTCTGCGTCTGCAGCGTCGCGATCGGCGCCATCGTTTCGTGGAAGCCGACGATCGCCATCGCGAGGATGCCGATGATCAGCGGAAACGCGACCGCGTCCCAGCGGTTGGGCAGCACGCGCCACGCGGACGCATTGGCGGTGCGATTCGGATCGAAGAAGCGGATATCCATCGGTAGCGTGTGGGTGAAATTGAAAATCGATGGGAGCGGCCGCGCGCGCAGCCGATGGCCGCGTCAGCGTGCGTGGCCCCAGGCAGGCCGTCGGCAGACGCCAACGGCGGACGCGCGGCAGCGAGCCGCGGCGCGGGGTTCCGTTGCCGCGAGGTTCGGCATCATGGGCTCCGGAGTGACGATTCGGTGTCGCAGGCTATCGGGCCGGCATGACGCAAATGTGACGTGTCACTTACAGGACATTGACATGCAACACATTGCCGGTCGCGGAACCGGTCGCAAACGTTGGCGCAGCGCGACAGCTTTCGCTTCGCATTGAACGTCGCAGACAGAAGCCACGTGGCGCTCGCCAGTGCGCGCACGATCCGCCCGTCGAAGTGGCCGGCCGGCATGCATTCGGCGTATCGCGATCGCAGCCGATGACGGCAGCAGGAAGCACTTCGATGCGAAGCCGCCTCGCGCCATCGGCGAAATGCGCATCCGCCACTCGAATGCGCTCGCCCCCTTCGTACGCCGCGGCATCGGGCAACGCACCGCGCAGCGCAGGCGCCGCCGGCCATCGCCTACACTGCTTCCATCCGGCCGGCGCCCGCCGGCCGTCACCGACCGCGAGGCAAACGATGACGGCGAGTCAACCCGCACACCCGAAACTGCCCGGCCAGGTCGTGCTCGTGCTGCAAGGCGGCGGCGCACTGGGTGCGTACCAGCTCGGCGTGTTCGAAGCGATGAACGCGTCGGGCATCCAGCCCGACTGGGTCATCGGCACGTCGATCGGCGCGATCAACGCGGCGCTGATCGCCGGCAACGCGCCGGCGCAGCGCGCGCAGCGGATCGCACAGTTCTGGCGTCACGTGACCGAACGCCCCGCGGTGAACGTGCCGGGCCTGCCGACGACCTGGAACAAGATCGGCGCCGAGTTCGCGGTGATCGGCGCGGGGCTGCCCGGATTTTTTCGGCCGAACCCTGCCGCGTGGCTCGGGCCGCTCGCGCACGTCGGCGTCGAGCACGCGTCGTACTACGTGGCCGAGCCGCTGCGCGACACGCTCGCTTCGCTGATCGACGTCGAGCTGCTGAATGCGGGCCGGCCGCGCGTCACCGTCGGCGCGGTCAACGCGTGCACCGGCGCGATGCGCTATTTCGATTCCCGCGAGCGCCGGCTCGGCCTCGACCACGTGATGAGCTCCGGCGCGCTGCCGCCCGCGTTCCCGGCCGTGCGCGTCGACGGCGCGCCGTACTGGGACGGCGGCATCTATTCGAATACGCCGGTCGAGGTCGTGCTGGACGATGCGCCGCGCCGCAGCTCGATCATCTTCTCGGTGCAGATGTGGAATCCGGTCGGCCCCGAGCCGCAGAGCATCTGGCAGGTGTCGGAGCGGCAGAAGGACATCCAGTATGCGAGCCGCACCGACGGCAACATCGCGCGGCAGCAGCAGATTCACCGGCTGCGTCACGTGATCAACGAACTGGTGATGCGCGTGCCGGAGCCGGAGCGCGCGTCGGCGGACGTGCAGGCGCTCGCCGCATGGGGCTGTCAGACCACGATGCGCGTCATCAAGCTCGCGGCGCCGCGACTCGACGGCGACGATCAGTGGAAGGACATCGATTTCACGCCGGACGGGATCGCCGCGCGCCGCCAGGCCGGTTTCGACGCGACGATGCAGGCGATCGCCGCGCGGCCGTGGGAACGGCCGATGGATCCGACCGAGGGCTTGAGCGTGTGGAGCCCGGAAGAAAACCGGATCGGCGAACGGCACAACTGACGCGCGCCGCGCGGCGGCGTCGCGTGGTGCCGCCCGCGGCGCGCGCTCGCGCGGCCGCTCAGAGCGCGCGCACGATGCCGCCGTCGACGCGCAGGTTCTGCCCGGTGATGTAGCCGGCGCCTTCGGACAACAGGAACGTCACCGTCTGCGCGATCTCGTCGGTCCTGCCGAACCGGCCAACCGGGATGCGCGCGACGATCTCGGGCGTCTCCGGCCAGCTGTCGATGAAGCCGGGCAGCACCGAGTTGATGCGAATGTTGTCCTTCGCGTAACGCTCCGCGTACAGCCGCGTGAACGCACTGAGCGCCGCCCGCAGCGCCGACGACACGGGCATCGGCTGCTCGGGCGCATCGGCCGCGAAGCTCGAGATGTTGACCACGGCGCCGCCGCCCTGCTGCAGGAACACCGGCGTCACGCGGCGCAGCACGCGCACGACGTTGAGCACGATCAGGTCGAGCCCTTCGTGCCATTTGGCGTCGTCGATCGCGAGCAGATCGCCCTTCGGCGGGTGCCCGGTGTTGTTGACGACCGCATCGATGCGGCCGTATTTCGCGAGCGTGCCGCTCACGAAGCGCTCGATGTCCGCATCGTCGGTGACGGAGCCCGCGATGCCGAAACCGCCGAGTTCCGTCGCAAGCTCGACCGCGCTGCCGGACGGCGACATCAGCGCGACGCGATAGCCGTGGTTCGCGAGGTCGCGCGCGATCGCCGCACCCATGCCCTTGCCCGCCGCCGTGATCAACGCCACTTTTTCTACAGTCATGCCGTTCTCCAGAATGGTCGGCGCAACGCTACCGACGTGTGCAAAAGCGCCACTCTAGGCCTCTATAATCGGCCTGTCGAACGATCATTTCTGCATTTACCCTGTAGGTTTTCTACTGCATGAAGGCGCTGTCCAATGCCCGTCGGTTTCCGCCGCTGAATGCGCTGCGCGCGTTCGAGGCCGCCGCGCGCCACCTGAATTTTCGCCTCGCCGCCGATGAACTCGGCGTCACCCAGGGCGCCGTCGCGCAGCAGGTCCGGCATCTGGAGGACGCGGTGCAAGTACAGTTGTTCCGGCGCTTGCCGCGAGGGCTCGCGCTGACGCGCGACGGGCTCGAGTATTTCTCGTCGGTCCAGCGCGCGCTGCAGCTGATCGCCGACGCGACGCAAGCGCTCGGCCAGCGGCCGGCGGCGCTCACGGTCAGCACGACGCCGTCGTTCGCGTCGAAATGGCTGATTCCGCGGCTGGCCGACTTCGGCCGGCAGCATCCCGACATTGAAGTGCGCGTCGTCGCGGACGAGCGGCTCGCATCGTTCCGGGCCGATGGCGTCGATATCGCGATTCGGCTCGGCAAGCCGCCGTTTCCCGCCGGGCTGACCGCGCAGTTACTGTCGCCGCTCGACGTGTTCGCCGTCGCCAGCCCCAAATTGCTCGACGGCGCGCCGCCGATCCGCTCGATCGACGATCTGTCGACGCACGTGCTGTTGCACGACGCGCACGATCTGTGGCCCGAATTCGTCGACAAGCTCGGCGGACGAGGCCGCGTGGACGCGACCAAGGGCCCGCGCTTCAGTCAGTCGCTGCTCGCGATCGACGCCGCGATCGCCGGCCAGGGCATCGCCTTGACGAGCGAGCCGCTCGTCGAGCGCGATATCGCCGAAGGCCGGCTGCGGCGCGTATTCGATTTTTCGTTTCCGATGTCGCTCGGCTTTTACGTCGTCTTTCCGAATGCGAATGCGCAGTCCGATACGCTCGAAGCGATGCGCCGATGGCTGTTTGCGCAGTATGCGGCTGCGTGAGCGATGCGGGACGCGCCGTCGATCAACCCCACTCCCACCAGTGCCATCGTGCATATCGTCTTTTTCCGATATATGATTCGGTCAACGGCGATACTCGTTGTGCTCCAGTTTTTCCGCCCGAACATCTGACCTTGCCATGCCGACCGAACTCGACGTCGATGCGATCCTGAAAGCGCTCTCGAATCCCGTGCGCCGGGAAATTCTCGTCTGGCTGAAAACGCCCGACGTGCATTTCCCCGCGCAGACGCTGCCGTACGACCACGGCGTCTGCGCCGGGCAGATCGACGCGCGTTGCGGGCTGTCGCAATCGACCGTCTCCGCGCACCTCGCGACGCTGCAGCGCGCGGGGCTCGTGACGTCGACACGGATCGGCCAGTGGGCGTTCTTCCGGCGCAACGAGGCCGTCATCGAGGCGTTTCTCGACGCCGTGCGCCGCGAACTCTGACCCTGCGGACCGGCCGCCGCACGCGAAGCGAAGCGACGGCCTCCCGCCTATCGTGAAAAGGTTATCTCCATGCCTACCCTGTTCGACCCCGTTACCCTCGGCGAGCTGACGCTGCCGAACCGCATCGTCATGGCGCCGCTCACGCGCGCCCGCGCCGGCACGACCCGCGTGCCGAACGAGCTGATGGCGCGCTACTACGCCGAACGCGCGTCGGCCGGCCTGATCATCAGCGAGGCGACGTCGGTCACGCCGCAAGGCGTCGGCTACGCGGACACGCCGGGCATCTGGTCCGACGAACAGGTCGAAGGCTGGAAGCGCGTGACGCAGGCCGTGCACGCGGCCGGCGGCCGCATCGTGCTGCAGCTGTGGCACGTCGGCCGGATCTCCGACCCGATGTTCCTGGACGGCGACCTGCCGGTCGCGCCGAGCGCGATCGCGGCAGGCGGCCATGTGAGCCTGGTGCGGCCGGAGCGCCCGTTCGTGACGCCGCGCGCGCTGGAGCTCGACGAAATTCCGGGCATCGTCGCCGCCTACCGCAAGGGCGCCGAAAACGCGAAAAAGGCCGGTTTCGACGGCGTCGAGATTCACGGCGCGAACGGCTACCTGCTCGACCAGTTCCTGCAGGACAGCACCAACCGTCGCACCGATGCGTACGGCGGCCCGATCGAGAACCGCGCGCGCCTGCTGCTCGAAGTGGTCGACGCGGCGATCGACGTGTGGGGCGCGGGCCGCGTCGGTGTCCATCTCGCGCCGCGCGGCGACGCGCACACGATGGGCGACTCGGATCCGGCCGCGACGTTCGGCTACGTCGCGCGCGAACTCGGCCGCCGCAAGATCGCGTTCATCTTCACGCGCGAGTCGTATACGGGCGACCAGTTGAGCCCGCGCCTGAAGGAAGCGTTCGGCGGCCCGCTGATCGCGAACGAGCAATTCACGCCCGACTCGGCACGGCAAGCGCTCGCCGACGGCAGCGCCGACGCGATCGCGTGGGGCAAGCTGTTCATCGCGAACCCGGACCTGCCGCGCCGTCTCGAACTCGGCGCACCGCTGAACAAGCCGGTGCCGGAGACGTTCTACGCGCAAGGCGAGACGGGCTACACCGACTATCCGGCGCTAGACGACGCAGCCTGACGGCGCAGACGTTCACGCGCGCACGTCGGCGCGCATGAACACGCGGCGCGTCTCGTCGAGCCCGCGCTCGACGTGATGCGCGCGAATCGCGCGCAGCGCGGCGTCGAGCGCTGCGTCGTCGATCACACGAAAGCCGACGCGCGCGTAGTACGGCGCATTCCACGGCACGTCGCGAAACGTCGACAGCACGACCTCAGCAAAGCCGTCGCGCGCGGCGCGCATCATGATCCGCTCAATCAGGCGCGCGCCGATGCGCTGCCCCGCATGCGACGGCGCGACATCGAGTTCTTCCAGGTAGAGCCGCCGCGCGTCGAGCAGCCGGTAGAACGCGAAGCCGACGCACGCGCCCGTTTCGTCCGTCGCGACATACGCGTGGCCCGCGTCGATGCGCTCGAGCACGGCGGCCGCATCGGTCGGCTCGCCTTCGGCAATGTCCGGCATGCCGATGAAATGAAAGCGCCGGGCAGCGGCCACTTCGACGGCGGCCATCGCGGCCGCGTCTGCGCGCGTGGCGCGGCGAATCCGGATCGATACTGTCATCACGGCAACCCAGGCAGACGGAAACGGCCGTCACTATAATCGAAACTTCATACCTTTCGAACGCCCCCTTCCGCCAGAGGTTCGCCATGACGTTGTCCGCGCTCGCCGTGTTCGCCTTCGCCCTTCTCGCCCTGGCCGGCACGCCCGGCCCGAGCGTCGCCGCGCTCGTCGCGCGCGTGCTGACGAACGGCGTGCGCGACGTGCTGCCGTTCCTCGCCGCGATGTGGATCGGTGAAGCGCTGTGGCTCACGCTGGCCGTCGCCGGGCTGTCCGCGTTCACGCGCACGTTCGAAAGCGGCCTGCTCGTGCTGAAGCTCGTCGGCGTCGCGTATCTGCTGCTGCTCGCGTGGAAGATGTGGCGGGCGCCGACCGACACGAAAGCCGCCGACCTGCCGCGCGGCCAGTCGCCGTGGCGCATGTTCGCGGCCGGCACGCTGGTCACGCTCGGCAACCCGAAGATCATGCTGTTCTATCTGGCGTTGCTGCCGACGATCGTCGATCTGACGCAGGTCGGCGTGCTCGCGTGGGGCGAGCTGGTCGGCACGATGCTCGTGATCCTGATCCTGACCGACTGCTTCTGGTCGCTGCTCGCGCTGCGGGCGCGCGCGTTCCTCACCTCCGCACGCGCGAAGCGGATCGCGAACCGCACGAGTGCGACCGCGATGGCCGGCGCGGCGGTCGCGATCGCGGTGCGGTGACTCGCCCTCGCCGGGCATGACGAACGGCGACAGGCTCCAATCGGAAGGTCCGTACGATCGGACACGCAGGCCAGCACGTCGCATGCACTCGCCTCACCTGAGGAGTCCATCATGAAGCACTGGCTGTCCGCTTCGCTTCTGTGCCTGTGCGCGACGCTCGCGCAGGCGGCCGGCGTCAAGTTCGCCACGATTCCTGCCGATGCATCCGGCCCCGAACTGCACGCGATCATATGGACGCCCTGCGCCGATGCCGCGCAGACGCTGACGGTCGGCCCGTACCTGCAAGGCCGGCGCGACTGCGCGACCGTCGGCGACGCGCTGCCGCTGGTCGTGATCTCGCACGGCCACGGCGGCACGTATCTCGGCCACCACGATCTGGCGGAAACGCTCGCCGACGCGGGCTACGTCGTCGCGGCGATCAATCATCCGGGCGACACGTTCGCCGACATGAGCCGCGCCGCCGACGCGCAGGAATTCTTCGAACGGCCGATCGACATCAAGCGGCTGGTCGACTACATGCTCGGCCCCTCGGCCGACGCCGCACGCATCGACCCGGCGCGGATCGGCTTCTTCGGTTTTTCGCGCGGTGGCTACACGGGCCTCGTGCTGGCGGGCGGCAACCCCGATTTCGTGCATGCGCCGGTCGCATGCACGAACCCCGCGTGGCGCATCTGCAAGCAGATTCACGACGAAAGCATCACGCGCCAGCCGTTGACGCACGACGCGCGCATCAAGGCTTACGTGATCGCCGATCCACTCGACGAATTTCCGAGCGCCACCACGCTGGCCGACGTGCACGCGCCGATCCAGCTATGGACCTCCGAATTCGGCGGCGACGGCGTCGAGCCGCACACCGGCCCCGCGCTGGCCAAGTTGCTGCCCGCGCGCCCCGAGCTGCACGTGGTGCCCAATGCGGGGCACTTCGCGTTTCTCGCGCCGTGTCCGCCCTCACTCGCGCAGCACGCGCCGGCCGTCTGCACCGACGCGAAGGGTTTCGATCGCGTGGCGTTCCATGCGACGCTCGACGCGAGCGCGCTCGCGTTCTTCAACGCACACATGCGCTAACAGCCGCTCGGCGCGCACGGCCGCGCAACCACGAAACCGTTGCACGCGACCAGCGCGCGCACGAGCGCCCAGTCGTCGTCATCGCAGAAGTCGAGCAGCATCGCGCCGCACGGGCCGGGCCGTTCGCGCAGGTGTTGGGCGAGCCGCGCATGGATGCCCTGCACGCGGCCGTCGCCGCGCGCGACGATCGACGGATTCGCGCCCATCCCCGTACCGCTGCAGAAGTTGATCGCCCAGCGGCCGCTTTGCGGCGACGGCATGCCGGTCAGCAGCGCTTCGATCACCCGCCACTTGTACTGGATCGAACCGACGACGGGCACCCGGTATTCGTCCTGGATCACGAACGACGCATCCGGATGATCGATCGTGAAGGTCGCGTTGTCGGGCCACGCGCTCAGGTCGATGCCGAGCGGCCGGCCGCTGCGAAACCGCCGCAACAGCACGATCGCGCCGCGCACGTCGCCGAGCGCGGGTAGCGCGCGGCCCGCATGCCAGCGCAGTGCCGGATGACGCGCGCGATGCGCGTCGAACGTGGCATCGAAGCCGCGCGTGCACGCGTGCGCGGGCCATTCGTCCTTCACCGACATCACGATGCATTCGCGCGGATGCGCGGCGAGAAACCGCGCGCAATCGGCGAGCACGTCGTCGAACGACATGCCGAGCGCGATCGCGCCGTGATGAATGTCGAACGTGTCGCAACGATGCCGGCAGCGGATGTCGAGCAGCCGCACGCCGTGCGCAAGCTGCGCAGCGAGCGGCGCGCGCTGCGTGCGCACGAGCGGATCGTCGACCGTATACGCACAGGTGTCATGGCTGCCCGGTAGGGTCAGCGTATGCAGCGGCCGTGCGTCGTCGAGCGCCGACATCCAGTCGGTCAGCGGTGCGGGCGTTTCGTGTGTCGAGAGGAACATGTGTCGATGATCGGCAAGGAAAGGAAAACCTGGGTCACGGCGTCGGACGTCGCCGCGCGCGCCGGCGTGTCGCGCTCCGCGGTGTCGCGCGCGTTCTCGTCGACGGCGAGCATCGCGCCCGACACGCGCGAACGCGTGATGGCCGCCGCGCGTGCGCTCGGCTATCAGGTCAACCTGATCGCGCGCGACATGATCACGCAGCGCAGCAGCATGATCGGCGTCGTGACGGCTGGTTTCGAGAACCCGTTGCGCGCGCGGCTGCTGTCGGACCTGATGGCCGTGCTCGGGCAGCGCGCATTCACGCCGCTCGTGACCAACGCCGACGACCCGCAGCAGCTCCGGCAAGCGCTCGAACGGCTGCTCAGCTACCGCGTCGCCGGCCTCGTGATGACGTCCGCGTCGCCGCCGCTGTCGGTCGCTCGGCAGTATCTCGCGCACCGGATCCCGGTCGTGATGATCAACAGGGAAGCGAATCTGGCCGGCGCGGACGTCGTCGTCAGCGACAACGCGGCCGGCGCCGCCGAGGCCGCGCAGCGTCTCGTGCACGCCGGAGCACGCCGGCTCGCGTTCGTCGGCCCGCATACCGCGAGCTTCAGCGCGCGCTCGCGCGCCGACGCGTTCGCGCACGCGCTGCAACGCGGCAACATGTCCGGCGCGACGCTCGCGAGCGTGATCGATACGGCATCCGACACGCATGCGTGCGGCCTCGACGCCGCGCAGCAGCTGTTCGCGGCCGACCACCGCCCGGACGGCGTGTTCTGTTCGTCCGACCTGCTCGCGCTCGGCGTGATCGACGCCGCGCGCGCTGCGTTCGGCCTGCGCGTGCCCGACGACGTCCGCGTGATCGGCTTCGACGACATCCCCGCCGCCGCATACGACGCGTACCGGCTCACGACGCTGCGCCAGGATACGCAAGGTCTCGCGCACGCGGCCGTCGACCTGCTCGCCGACCGGATCAGCGCATTCGACGGCGCGTCGCGCACGCGCGTCGTGCCGGTCACGCACGTGGTGCGGCACAGTTGCGCGTGACGCGCGCCGTCACTTCAGCCCGCCCGCGAAGCCGCGCAGCAGGTAGCGCTGCACGTAGCCGGCCATGGCGAGCGTCGGCAGCGACGCGAGCAGCCCCGCGCTCATGAGGTCGCCCCAGTCGATGCCGTTCTCGGTCACGTAGCCGGCGATCGCGAGCGGCAGCGTGAAGCGGCTCGGCGTCGACACGAACAGCAGCGCGATCAGGAATTCGTTCCATGCGGCGATGAACACGAAGATCGCGGTCGCGATCAGCCCCGGCGCGCACAGCGGCAGCACGATCTGCACGAGCCGGCGCGCGAGCCCCGCACCGTCGATGCACGCGGCCTCCTCGTATTCGAGCGGCACGTCGCGCACGAACGCAAGCAGCATCCAGATCGCCATCGGCAGCGCGTACAGCTGATACGCGAGCATCAGGCCGGGCGTCGAGTCGAGCAGATGCAGGCGCTTCGCGAGCGCGAACAGCGGCACCGCGATCGTGATCGGCGGCATCAGCTTCAACGCGAGCACGAGCATCAGGAACAGCACGTCGAGCCGCGCGGGGAATCGCAGCCGTACCAGCGCATACGCGGCCGGAAACGCAAGCAGCAGCGCGAGCAGCGTCGTGCCGAAGCCGACCAGCAGCGAATTGGCGAGCGGCGCGCCGATGCCGTTCGACCATACCGACGCAAAATGCTCGAGCGTCGGCGCGGCCGGCCAGATCCGCAGTGGATGGTCGAGGCGTTCGAGCGTCGGCATGAACGCGGCGCCGGCCATCCACAGACACGGCAGCAACAGCAACGCGAGCGCGACGAGGCGCAGCGCCCACGGCGCCGCGTGCGCGAGCGCGGCGCCCGCGCGCGCGGGCGCGCTGCCAACGCGTCGCGGCGTCACGCGCGCCGCTTGCGAACCGTTTGCCATACGTATCCCGAGACCAGCAGTGCGGACGCCGCGAGCATCAGCACCGACGCGGCGCTCGCCGTTCCGACGTCGAAAAAGCGGAAGCCCGTGTCGTAGATGTAGGTCGACAAGGTCTGCGTCGCGTTGCCGGGGCCGCCGCCCGTCAGCGCATAGACCTTGTCGAACAGCTTGAACGTGTCGATCGAGCGCAGCAGCAGCGCGAGGCCGATCTGCGGCGCCGCGAGCGGCAGCGTGATGTCGCGCAGGCACTGCCATTCGCTCGCGCCGTCGGTGCGCGCGGCTTCATAGAGCTCGTGGGGAATCGATTGCAGCCCGGCCAGCACGATCAGGAACGCCATCGGCGTCCATTGCCACACGTCGACCAGCGCGAGCGACCACAGCGCGAGATGCGGATCGGACAGCCAGCGCACGCCTTCGATGCCGAACACGGCGAGCAGCGCATTGAGGAAGCCGTCGAAGTTCAGCCAGTTGCGCCAGATCGCCGAGCACACGAGCGTCGACAGCATCATCGGCAGGATCGCGAGCGGCAGCGCGATGCGCCGCCCGGGGAACGCGCGCACGAACAGCAGCGCGAGGCCGAAGCCGAGCGCCACTTCGGCGAGCGACGCGACGATCGTGAACCGCAGCGTGTTACCGAAGCCGGCCGAGAAGGCGTCGTCGCCGAGCACCGCGCGATAGTTCGCGAGCCCCGCGAACGCGCGGCGGCCCGCCGTATAGTCGACGCGGCAGAACGAATCGACCAGCACCTGCGCGACCGGGTACAGCGCGAGCGCGGCCAGCACCAGCAGCGCGGGGCCGAGCAGCGCGACGAACGGCAGACTGCGGACCAACGGCTTGACGCGCGCGACGCCGCCGCGCGCATGGACGCGCGCCGTCACTTGCCGGCCGCGGCCATCGCCTGCGCGATCTTCTGCTGTGCCTGGCGCAGCGCCGCGTCGGGCGCGGCCTGCCCGGTCAGCGCGAGCTGCAGTTGATCGCCGAGAATGCTCTCGACCTGTTGCCAGTCCTTCACGCGCGGCCGCGCGCGGCCCGCTTCGAGCGCCTTCAGTTGATCGGGATACCAGCGATACTGGCGCACCAGCGCCGGATCGGCGAACACGCTGCGGCGCGTCGGCGGAATGCCGAGCGCGGCGAGCCGCGTCTGCGTGTCGCGCGAGCTCAGGTACGCGAGGAAGTCCTGCGCGAGCTTCGCGTGCGGCGCATCCTTCGGAATGCCCATCTGCCAGATGCCGAGCATCGGCGCCGGGCCGGCCGTCTGGCCGGGCGGCGGCTGCAGCGCGATCTGCCCGGCCACGCGCGACTGCTTCGGATCGTCGAGCGCCGGAATCCACGCCGGCCACACTTCGATCGACTGCGCGGCGGCGCCGCGTTGCAGCGCGTCGCGCACTTCGGCGGCGCCGTACACGTCGACGTCCTTCGGCGCGTACGCCTTCAACGCGACGAAGGTCTTCAGCGCGGCCTGCGCCTCGCGCGAATCGATCGTCACGTTGCCGGCGCGATCGAACACGTCGCCGCCGTACGCCCACAGGATCGGCAGAAAGCCGGTCACGATCGGGTTGCCCTTGGTGCCGCGAAACACGACGCCCGACATGCTGTGGTCCGCCGCGCCGACGGTCTGCGCGATTTTCAGCACGTCGTCCCAGTTGCGCGGCGGCTGCAGGCGGTACTTCGCGAGCAGATCCTTGCGGTAAGCGAACATCTCGACGTTGCCGATGATCGGCAGCGCGTACAGCGCGCCTGACGCATTACGGCCGAGCGCGACCGCGGACGGCACGAGGTCCGCGTCGGCGAGCGCCGCGGGCAGCGGCTTCAACCAGCCGTTGCCGATGAATTCGGGCGCCCACGTGTCGTCCATCATCACGAGGTCGTACGTGCCGGTGCCTTCGCGCATCGACAGCTTCAGCTTCTGGTACAGGTTCGCGTTCGGCAGCTTGAGCAGCTCGATGTCGGTGCCCGGATGCAGCTTGTTGAAACCGGCGACGGCGTCGGCGAGCCCCTTGCCGTAGATGTCGTCGCGGCCCGCGATGACGAGATCCGCCGCGAAGGCGTGCGAAGCGGCAACGGACAGCGTAACGGCGGCGGACAGCGCGCGCAGACGGCTCAGCAAGGTCATGTGGTCTCTCTCGTTCGGCGTGGTGGCAGGTCGGCCTCGGGCTGCACACGTGTGCAGCGATGGCTGTGCTTCCGGCGATCTGAAGCGACCGCCATTGTTCACGTCGATCGTTACGGATTGATGGCAGGCGGGAAGGCGCGGGACGAGAGACGGTGTGCCAGCGAGAGATCGCGGCCGGGGTTGGCGCGCGCGACGTCGGCCGACGTCGCTGACGTCGCCGCTCGGGCCGCTGCGAGCGGCGCTGCCGGAATCGGGCTACCGGTGTGCCGCAGCGAACCGGTAAACAGGAATGGGGATTGGCCTGCGGCTGCGGATCGCGATGGCGCCAGCCGCCGCCGTGTCGCAATTCGTGATGGACGAGCCGCCGCACCGGCAGCCCGGCGATGCGCGTGCCGCTGCGCGCTGGGCCGCGTCGGCTTCGGCGGCTATCGGTTCGGGTTCGTGGCGAAGGTGTCGCAGGCGCTCACCTGACCCGACTCCATCCCGCGCCGCAGCCAGTACACGCGCTGCTCGCTGGTGCCGTGCGTGAAGCTCTCCGGCACGACGTAGCCCTGGCTCTGCTGCTGCAGCCGGTCGTCGCCGATCGCGGCGGCCGCCTTCAGCCCCTGCTCGAAATCGCCGGGCTCCATCAGGTGCTGGTTCGCGCGCTGCGCGTTGTTCGCCCACACGCCCGCGAGGCAGTCGGCCTGCAGTTCCATCCGCACCGACAGCGCGTTCGCGCGCGTCTGGCTCGAACGCCGGCGCGCGGCATCGACCTTGTCCGAAATGCCGAGCAGGTTCTGCACGTGATGGCCGACTTCGTGGGCGATCACGTAGGCCTGCGCAAAATCGCCGCCCGCACCGAAGCGCTTGCGCAATTCGTCATAGAAGCCGAGGTCGATGTACACCTTGCGGTCGGCCGGACAATAGAACGGGCCCATCGCGGTCTGGCCGGTGCCGCACGCGGTCGGCGTCGAATTCGTGAACATCACCAGCTTCGGCGGCTCGTATTGCGCATGCAGCTGCGTGCTGAACACACCCGTCCACGTGCGCTCGATATTTCCGAGCACCTTGCGCGTGAACAACGCGCCCGCATCGTTCGCCGGCGCGCCCTGATGCTGCGTGGGCGCCGGCTGCGTCTGCTGCTCGCGGCCCTGCAACGCCGACGCGCCTTGCAGCACGACGCGCGGATCGATCCCGAAGAAATACGATACGGCCAGCGCGACCACGATCGTGCCGATGCCGATCGTCGCGCGCCCGCCGCCGAAGCCGCCGCCGCGTCGATCCTCGACGTTCACGCTTTCTCTTTCGTCGTCCAGCCTCATTGCTGGCTCCTCCCTGTCTTGTCGAATCCGTGCCGTTCGCGCAACGGGCAGTGCGCCGCCGTTGCACGAGGCTTCGGCGCACGCGATGCAGGCGCATCGGCTGTGAGTTGGCGGCAGCGGCGCTGTCGGCGGTTGCGCGCTGTGCGGCGCGCCGCCGGGTGTTGGCGATGGCGTCTGCACTGGCCTTGGCACCGGCCTTCGCGCTATTTTGCCGGGGCTTTTACGACTTGTCGCAAAAATACGGAGGATAGAGCGATTCGGTGCAGGACATCGTCAGCCTTTGCAAAATGGCGCGTCTGGCCGCCGGTCAGGCCGGCAGCGGCAGCCCGCTTGGATCGTGCGGGCGATCGCATTCATCCTTTCCGCGGATGCCGGCGTACGACCGCGCCGCGTACGGTGACGAGGCAAGGCATCTTTGCGGAGCAACGCATGAGCTATGTGCGTCCCCGCATGATTGCGGTCACCGGCGCGGGTGCCGGCATCGGCGCTGCGCGTGTTCGCCGCTTCGCCGCGAGGGGCGACCGCGTCGTTCGTAGCCGGTGCGCCGCGCGTCGCCGATGGCGGCGCATGGATCGTGGACGTGTCGACGCTCGCGTTCGAATACGCCTGACGCACCTGGATGCGCGCCGCGCGTTCGGTCGGCGCGGGGTGGCAGCTGTTCACGGGGTGCGTGGGGTTCGTTATGTCCGTTCGCTCGATCGGTTCGCTCGGTGCCGCACGTTCGTCTGTTCTCCGTATTCGGCGCCTTCCTCGCGTGGCCTCCGACCGCCGCCTCCGTTCACGACAAGCAGCCGAGCCCCGCCAGCGTCGTCTCCACCGCTGTGTCGAGCGGCGTCAGTGGTTCGCGCCCCAACACCGCGGTCAGCCGCGCGTTCTCCATCCGCAGCGGTTCGCGCCACAGATACCGCATCTCGAGCATCTCGCGCATCGTCGTGACGAATGGCGCCGCGGCCCATACGAGCCACCAGGGGAACTGCCGGATCGTCGGCCGCAACCCGTGCCGCTGCGCCACGCGACATACGGCCTGCGCCAGCTGCATGCCGTCCGCGTCCCAGTGGCCGCCGAGATGGAAACGCGCGAACGGCTCCAGCGCATCGCGCCGCTCGAGCAGTTCGACCATCGTGCGCGCGACATCCGGCAGGTATGCCCATTGATGGCCGACGCCCGGCCGCCCCGGGACGCTGATCGCCGTGACCGGACGCCCCGCCTTCACCATGCCCTGCCCGAACCAGTTGTTGCCCGCGCGGGGACCGAAAAAATCGCCGGCCCGCACGACGATCGTGCGCACGCGGTTCGCCGTCGCCGCCTGCAACCGCCGCTCCATCTCGACGCGGATCGCGCCCTTGCGCGTCACCGGCCGCTGCGGCGCGTCCTCGTGCAGCAGCGCAAACGCGTCCGGACCGAAGTTGTAGACCGTACCGGGCAGCACGATCGTCGCCTGCTCGCGCGTGGCCGCCCCGATCGTGTTGTCGAGCATCGGCAGCACCTGCGTCGACCAGTTCCGGTAACCGGGCGGGTTCACCGCGTGTACGAGCACGCTGCAGCCGCGTGCCGCACGAAGCACCGCGTCGCGGTCGAGCGCGTCGCCGCGCACCCATCCGATGCCGTCGCGCTCCACGCTCGCGGCGTCGAGACTGCGGCTCAACGCGCGCACCTGCCAGCCGGCATCGCGCAATTGCCGCGCGACCTCGCCGCCGATTCCGCCGCTCGCGCCAAGCACGAGTACCTGCCGTTGTGTCCCCGCTGCGCCTGCCGTCATGACCGCCCTCCGTGATCGAACCGTTGTCGGTCGCCATTCTCGGCCGGAGCGGGCTAATAATGAATTGCTGAGCCTGAGCGATCGGCTATACATTTATGCATGACCACCGATCCGAACTGGGAACGCTACCGCACCTTCCTCGCCGTGCTGACGGAAGGGTCGCTGTCGGGCGCGGCGCGCGCGCTCGGCATCACGCAGCCGACGGCCGGGCGTCACGTCGCGGCGCTCGAGGCCGCATTCGGCCAGACCTTGTTCACGCGATCGCCGTCGGGGCTTCTCCCGACCGAGGCGGCCGTGGCGCTGCGCGGTCACGCGGAGGCGCTGCGCAGTGCCGCCGCCGCGTTCGAGCGGGCGGCCGCGAGCCACGGCGCCGGCGTGCGCGGGATCGTCCGCGTTTCGGCGAGCGACGTGATCGCGGTCGAAGTGCTGCCGCCGATGCTCGCGCAATTGCGCGGCGACCATCCGGGGCTCGTGATCGAACTGGTCTCGACCGACCGCATCCAGGACGTGCTGAACCGCGAAGCCGATATTGCGGTGCGCATGGCGCCGCCTGCGCAGGACGCGCTCGTCGCGCGGCGCATCGGCGCGATCGAGGTCGCGCTGCATGCGCGCGACGACTATCTCGCGCGCAACGGCACGCCGTCGACGGTCGATGAGCTCGCGCGTCACGCGCTGATCGGTTTCGATACGGTGACGCCGTTCATTCGCGCGGCCGGCCGCGCGATGCCGCAGTGGAAGCGCGACGCGTTCGCGCTGCGCACCGACAGCAATCTCGCGCAACTGGCGATGATCCGTGCGGGGTACGGGATCGGTTTCTGTCAGAGCGCGCTCGCCAGGCGCGATGCGCGGCTCGTTCGCGTGCTGCCGGATACGCCCGCGCTCGCGTTGGAGACCTGGGTGGTCATGCACGAGGATCTGCGCACGAGCGCGCGCTGTCGCGTCGTGTTCGACGCGCTCGCGAACGGGCTGCGCGGGTATGCCGAGGGGGGCGGCGAGTAGAGTTCTTCGATGCTGCGGTACGCGTGAATGGCTGGGCGGGTGATGCGATGCGTGCGGCGGGCGACGGAGCGGCTATTTGCGATGTGGGGCTGCGGGTGTTGATGTCGAGGGATTGGGCTGCGGGCGCCGCTTCGACTACTCCGGTTGCTCCGGTTGCTCCGGTTGCTTCGGTTGCTTCGGTTGCTTCGGCCGCTTCGACCGCTCCGGCTGCTCCGGCTGCTCCGGCTGCCTCGGACGCTTCGGCCGCTCCGGCTGCTTCGACCGCTTCAGCTTGGCAAGCAGCACATCGCGATACACGTCGAGCGCGGCGACGCCCTCACCCGCCCCGACGTCACATCAGCAGTTGTCGCGACAGCACCTCACGCGCCTGCGTCACCGTCTCGCGTTCGCCGGGCATCGGCGGCGTCAGAGAAAAGACCGCGTCGGGCAGCGCCGGCAGCCGGTATTTCGCCCCGAGCCGCACGAGGCCTTCGCCGATCGAAGACGCGCACAGGCAGCCGACGCCCAGCCCGGCCGCGAGCAACGACTGCAGCCCGGCGACGCCCGACGCGCTGTGCACGAGCCCGTACGGCACCTGCTGTTCATCGAGCGAGCGCACGGCGATCTGATGCATCATGCAGTCGTCCGGCAGCAGCACGAGCGGCAGCGGCTGCGGAAGCTGTTCGGCCAGCGCCGGCGCCGCGACCCACGACAGCGGCTCGCGCCGCAACACCCAGCGCGTATCGGCCGACGCAGGCCGGAACGGCCCGCGCGACAGGTGCATCACGACGCCGAGATCGATCTGCCCGCGCGCATGGGCCGCTTCGATGTCCATGCTCTTCATTGCGCTCACGTGCAGCCTCAGCTGCGGGTAGCATTCGCGCAATCGCGCGAGCAGGCCCGCCACTTCGTGCGTGCGGTAGTAGTCGGTGATCGCGACGCGCAACTCGCCCTTGATCGCCTGACCGCGCACCTCGTCGAACGCCGCCTCGTTCAACGCGACGATGCGCCGCGCATGTTGCAGCAGACGCGCGCCGGCCGGCGTCGGCTCGACGCCGCGCTTGCTGCGTACGAACAACGACATGCCGGCGCGCGATTCGAGCTTGCGCACCTGCTCGCTGACCGTCGACTGCGACAAGTGCAGCAACGGCGCGGCCGCACTCAGACTGCCGGCGTCCGCGACCGCCGCGAACGTGCGCAACTGATCCAGATCGAAACCTCGCATCACGTACCCCATCCATCGAATAACCCGATGGATGCTACCACCAATTCACGCTTTTCCGAACCATGGACGATGGTCAGAATGTCGGTCAACCGCCGCGTCGCTCCATTTCGGCACCACCCGACATGCCGCGCGGCCCTCATTCTTTCGGACTTTCGTTCATGACCGACAACACACTCGCCCGTTGCGCCGCAGCCCCGGCCGGGACTGCGGCCGCAGCACCGGCACGCAGCCATCACGGCTGGGCTCTCGTCGTGCTGCTGATCGGCGCCATCCTGCCGCCGCTCGACTACTTCATCGTCAATCTCGCACTGCCGGCCATCCGCGACGGCATCGGCGCGCGGCCGGCCGAGCTGCAACTCGTCGTGTCGGCGTATGCATGCGCGAACGCGGTCGTGCAGATCACGGGCGGGCGCCTCGGCGACCTGTACGGCCGCAAGCGGATGTTCATGACCGGGATGGCGGGCTTCGTCGTGGCGTCCGCGCTGTGCGGGCTGGCCGACAGCGGCGCGGTGCTGGTCGGCGGTCGCGTGTTGCAGGGGCTGTTCGCGGCGATCCTCGCGCCGCAGGTACTCGCGACGATCCGCAGCGTGTTCAGCCCGCACGAGCAGGTGCGCGTGATGGGCTTCTACGGTTTCGTGTTCGGGCTTGCGGCCGTGATCGGTCAGCTCGGCGGCGGCGTGCTGATCGCGCTGCATCCGTTCGGTCTCGGCTGGCGCGCGATCTTCCTGGTCAATGTGCCGATCGGGATCCTCGCGCTGCTCGGCAGTTGGCGCTTCATTCCCGAAAGCAGGCCGCCGCGCGGCCAGCGCATCGACGTCCCCGGCACGGCGCTGCTGTCGCTGTTCCTGCTGATGCTCGTCTATCCGCTCACGCATGGGCGCGAAGCCGGCTGGCCGCTGTGGATGGTCGCGTGCGTGGCCGGCGCGGTGCCGATGCTCGGCGCGCTGCTCGCGGTCGAAACGCGCCAGCTCGCCGGTGGACGCGACCCGTTGCTCGACGTGCGGCTGCTGCGCAATCCGGTCATCGCGCTCGGCCTCACGCTCGCGTTCCTGTTCTACATGCTCAGCGCGTTTTTCCTGAGTTACGGCATTTATCTGCAGGGATGCCTGAACTGGTCGGCGCTGCAGTCTGGGCTCGCGATCCTGCCGCTCGGCGTCGGCTTCCTGGCAAGCCCGTTGCTGATGCCGCGGCTCGTCGGCAGGTTCGGCGGCCATCGCGTACTCACGCTGGGCTTCGCGATGCTCGCGGCCGGCGTCGCGACGGCCGCCGCGCTGGCCAGCGAACACGCGCCCGGGCCGGGCTTTCATGCGGGGATCGCCGCGATCGGCATCGGGCAAGGCCTCGTACTGCCTTCGGTCGTGCGGATCGTGCTCGCGGAAGTCGACGCCGCGCGCGCCGGCGTCGCGTCCGGCATGGTGACGGCGATGCTGCAGATCGGTGCGGCGGTCGGCGCGGCGGCGCTCGGTGGCCTGTTCTTCGCGCGGCTCGGCGCGCGGCCGGCGCCGCCCGACTACGTGCACGCGTTCAGCGCGACGATGTGGGCGCTGACGGCGGTATTCCTCGTGTGCGTCGTGTTGTCGGCAGCATTGGGGCCGCTGCAACGGCGGACGCAGGCGCGCGCGTGACGGTCAGCGGCGCAGCATCGCCGGCCGCGACATGACGAACGCGGTGCACGAGCGAGCCGTTGCGAGCGGCCCGCTCACGATTGCGGCTTGGGCGGCGCGTGACGCGCTTCCCATTCGGCGAGCTCGGCGCGATAGCGCGCAAGCGCTTCGTCGTACAGGTCGAAGACGCACGGCGAGCAGCCGCTGTTGCAGCAGTCTTCCAGTTCAGGTTGTTCGGGCGGGATGGGACGCGGATCGTCGGCGGGCGCATCCGCAGCGTCAGGCTTGGTCACGGCTTCGGTCGGTTGATGTCGAACGCGGAGTATAAGGCGATGGCCGGCTGCACGCAGGCTCACGCATGCACGCAGCGTCTCGCCGGCACATCGGCCGGCAGGCGTCGCGCGCGGTGGCGCGTGCGCTTACGCCTGCCGTGATGCCGAAGCCGAATGCGCTCGCGTGTCGCGTCGCTACGCGACGCGCCCGCTCACCGGGATCGATGCGCCGGTGATCGCCTGCGCGTCGTCCGACAGCAGAAAGCCGATCGTCGCCGCGAGCTGTTCGGGCCGCACCCAGCGCGAGAAGTCCGCATCCGGCATGTCGGCGCGGTTCGGCGGCGTGTCGATGATGCTCGGCAGCAGCGCGTTCACCGTGACGCCGCGATCGAGCAGTTCCGCGGCCAGCGCCTCGGTGAGCCGCGCGACGCCGGCCTTCGCGGCCGCGTACGCGCCCATTCCGGCGCCGGCCTTCGACGCGGCGCCCGCGCCGATGTTGACGATGCGGCCGGCGCCGCTCGCGATCAGATACGGCAGCGCGGCCTTCGACGCGTTCAACGCCGTCTTCACGTTCAGGTCGTACATGCGGTCCCAGGTGGCTGCATCGCCGTCGGCGATCGTCTGCCACACGAACGCGCCGGCGATGTTCAGCAGCGCGTCGACCTTGCCGAATTCGCGATTGACCGTTTCCAGCGCACGCACGGCGGCCTGCGGATCGACGAGATCGATGCCGCCGATGCGCAGCGCGTCGGCCGGTATGTCGGGCAATGCCTGTGGCTCGGGCGCCAGGCCGCGGCCGATCAGCGCGACGCGGGCGCCGCGCCC
The DNA here is from genome assembly GCF_004368385.1 of Burkholderia sp. B10. NCBI lineage: Bacteria > Pseudomonadati > Pseudomonadota > Betaproteobacteria > Burkholderiales > Burkholderiaceae > Burkholderia > Burkholderia sp. B10. Next base: position 22,253 of record NZ_PQMX01000080.1, read on the forward strand.
GCCGAGCCATGCGGCCGTGGCGACGCCCAGATGGCCGAATCCGCCGGTGATCGCAACGGCCTTGCCTTGCAGGTCGTGTTCCATCGATATGTTCTCCTTGGTCTATGCGAGTTGAATGATGCCTGTCGAATGATGCGCGGTGCGCGATCGATGCAGGCGCTACGCGCGATCCGGCGCGTAGCTGAGGACCGCCGGGCGGCCTCGACACCTCCGCGCGATCGGGCAGCCACGTCGGCGCACGCACCGAGCCGCTCGGCATGCGGGCATAATGCGCGAAGCCGCTGCGCCGCACGGCGCACCGCGGCCGCGTCGGGCGCGAGAGCGCCGCGTCCGGCCCGCACGGCACCACTCCAACCTCACGCGCCCATTCCATGCAAGTACTCGTCGTCGGCACCGGCAAACTGGCCGCCGAACTGCTCGCGTCGCACCGACTCGATCCCGCCGCCTGTGACGTGATCGCGTGGCCGCAGCGCACGCGCCCCGATACCCGCGCGATCGTCGTGCATGCGGGCTCGGGCCGCGAGCTGCCCGCCGTGATCGCGTTCTGCGATGCAACCGGCTCGCCGCTCGTCGAGCTGTCCACCGGCTCCGCGCTCGAAACCGGATCGTACGACTTCCCCGTCGTGCTGTGCCCGAACACCAACATCTTGATGCTGAAGTTCATGAGCATGCTCGACACCAGCGGCCATCTGTTTCGCGACTGCCGCATCAGCGTGACGGAGTCGCATCAGGCGAGCAAGACATCCGTGCCCGGTACCGCAGTCGGCATCGCCCGGTCGCTCGGCGTGCCGGCGCATGATATCCGCTCGGTGCGCGACCCCGACGCGCAACGCGATGTCCTGCAGATTCCGGACGATCAGCTCGGCCGCCATGCATTCCATCGGGTCCGAATCGACGATGGCGCGTGCAGCCTCCAGTTCGAATCGCGCGTGTACGGCGCGTCGCCCTACGCGGACGGCGTGTCGCGAATCGTCGAGGCGGTGCGGCAGCACGCGCTCGAGCGGCGCCGGTACTCGGTCGTCGAGTTCATCCACAACGGCTGGCTGTAGCTGGGGCGGCGGGCGCGTCCGTGCGCTGTCGGCCGAGGCGACGGCGACGGCGGATCGATCGCGCGCAATCGCAGCCATCGCGGCGCGTCGGCATCGATTGGAGTGTGCCGGTCACCGATGTCCACACGTCGTTCGCAACGTCGATCACGACGCTCACGGAGGTCGCGCGCTCGGTGGGATCGACGTAGTCGACGAAGTACCGGTCCTCGAGCGGCCGCGTGACGCGGCACGGCGCGCGCCCGCCTGCGTCGCTCGCCGTGTCGCGCCATTGCAGCGCGCCGGCTTCGAACGTATTGGCGCGCCACACGTCCCGCGCGTCGGCAAGGGCCATGGCTGCCCGACGAGTGAGCGCACGGGCGCGAGTACGTTCGCGTGTGGCGCGAAGACTTCCGCGAGCGCGCCGACCTGAAGGAATACCGGGTGCCGTCGTAGCAATTGCTTTCTCCCGCACAGCTTCCGGCCCGGCGGGCCGTCTACGCTGCTCATGTGTACATGGTGCACGTTGCGTGTGCCGCGCGGTATCGGCCGAACGGATGAGGGACGCGCGATACGGGAACGCGCTAAAGTGCATTTGATCCGCGTCGCGGCGGAGCGAGGAGCGAGCATGCACCGTGTCACGCATTACCGACGAACCGACGAAGGCATCGAGGCGATCAGCCTTGATTCCGATCGCTCGTTTCCGCGGCACGCACACGACGAATTCGGCGTCGGCGTGATCGTCAGCGGCGCACACAGGTCGTGGAGCGGCCGCGGGCAGGTCGACGCTCTGGCCGGCGACGCAATCATGGTGAATCCCGGTGAGATGCACGACGGCATGCCGATCGATGCGGGCACCGGTCGCCGCTGGCGAATGCTGTACCTCGCGCCCGCACTGGTTGCCGGCATAGCGGCGGAAGAAGGCATCCGCGGTGTGGAACTCGCGAACCCGGCCGTGCGCGACGAGCAGCTCGTAGCCGCGTTCGCTCGGCTGCATGCGCGGGTCGTCGCGGGCAACGCGCCGCCTCTCGCACGCGACGAAGCGCTCGTGATGCTGGTGGCCGCGCTGCTCGCGCGGCATTCGAATCGCACGCTGCGGGCTGCGTGCGTCGCGCCGGCGATCCGCGCCGCGCGGGAACGGCTCGACGCGGCGCCAGCCGAACCGGCATCGCTTGCGGAACTGGCCGGGCTCGGCGGCGTGAGCCGCTTCCAGTTGTTGCGCGGCTTCGCGCGCGAGCTGGGCATCACGCCGCACGCGTATCTGATGCAGTCGCGCACGCGGCTCGCGCGTGCGCTGCTTGCGAGCGGCCGGCCGATCGCGGATGCCGCGGCCGAAGCCGGCTTCGCCGACCAGAGCCATCTGACGCGCGCGTTCGCGCGCCAGTTCGGGATCACGCCGGGGCGATTCCTGCAGGCGGGATGACGCTCCGCGCGATAGCGCGGGCGGTGCTGGCGATGCGTCGGTAGCAATGATCGCCGCCGAGCGGTGATGGCGGTAGCGGCAGTACTCACGATCGCTGTCGCTGTCGTAGCCGAAATAGCAATCGCAGCCGAAGCCGAAGCCCCAGTCCCCGTCGAAGCCAAAGTCGAATTCCCAGTTGTAGCGCAGCGGCAGTCGTAGTCGCAATCGCAATCACGGTCACGGTCCCGATCGCAGTCACGCCCGGCACACGATAATCACCCTCCCCGCACGACCACACCAC
>NZ_PQMX01000081.1:0-24788 GCF_004368385.1 Burkholderia sp. B10
GTATGCCGCCGAATGCTCACCGGCTGCCCGGCGACGGCCCGACCCGATCGCCCCTCAAGCGCCGCCGAACCCGCCCGCGAGCCGCTCGCGCAGGTGCCGCACCAGCGCGCGCACCGCGCTCGGCACGACCGCGCTGTACGGCCGGATCGCGAAGATGTGGTCGCCGAACGCGCCCGACGGCCGCCAGCCGTCGAGCAGCGCGACGAGCCGGCCGGCGTCGAGGTCGCGCTGCGCGCTGAAATCCGGCAGCAGCGCGATGCCGAGGCCACCGAGCGCCGCCTCGCGCATCGCCTCGCTGTTGTTCGCCGCGAAACTGCCGCGCACCGGCACGCTCACGCGCTGCCGACGCCGGCCGTGCGGCTCGAAGCTCCACGCGGCCGGCTCGTTGTCGCGCAGGTAGCACAGGCAGCTGTGGTCGACGAGTTCGGACGGATGGCGCGGCGCGCCGCGCGCATCGAGGTAGTCGCGGCTCGCGACCAGCAGCGAGCGCGTGTCGCACAGCTTCCACGCGACGTGCGTCTGCGGCGCGGTCGTGGTGTGGCGGATCGCGAGGTCGAAGCCCTCCTGCGTCAGCGAATGCAGCCGGTCGGACAGGTCGAGCTCGATCTGCACGCCCGGATGTTGCCGCAGAAAATCGGGCAGGTGCGGCACGACCTGCTGACGCCCAAGCGCGACCGGCGCGGTCACGCGCAGCAGGCCGCGCGGCTCGCCCGCCAAGTCCTTCACGCGCGCGAAGTGCTGGCCGATCGATTCGAACGCGTCGCGCGTGCTGTCGACCAGCGTCTGCCCGGCGTCGGTGAGCCGCACGCTGCGCGTCGTGCGCCGCACGAGCGGCACGCCGGCCGCCTTCTCGAGATCGGCGATGCGCTGGCTCATCGCGGCCTTGCTGATGCCGAGCCGCTGCGCGGCGGCCGTGAAACTGCCGGCCGCGGCCAGCACCGTCAACGAATGGATATGCGGCCAGAGCGCCTGAACATTTTGCTGATTCATCCACCGATTATTCAGAATTCTGAACAGTGAATCAAGTTTCGCGGCCTTCTCCCGCCCCGCCGCTTTGCCTAGACTAGCCGTCGTACCCCCATCCCCCAGGAGACACGATGAACCCGGTTCCCGCCTACACGTCCGACGCCGACGTCGGCCACTACCTCGACGGCGCGCCCGTCGCCGGCCGCAGCGGCCGCTTCCAGGACGTCCTCAACCCGGCGCTCGGCCGCGCGGTGCGCCGCGTCGCGCTCGCCGACGGCGACGAAGTGCAGCGCGCCGTCGCGTCGGCCCACGCCGCGTTCCCGGAGTGGGCCGCGACGCCGCCGATCCGCCGCGCGCGCGTGCTGCATCGCTTCCTGCAGCTGATGAACGAGCACCGCGACACGCTCGCGGCAATCATCACGGCCGAGCACGGCAAGGTGTTCTCCGATGCGCAGGGCGAAGTCGCGCGCGGCATCGACATCATCGAATTCGCCTGCGGCGTGCCGCAGTTGCTCAAGGGCGACTTCACCGACCAGGTCAGCACCGGCATCGACAACTGGACGATGCGCCAGCCGCTCGGCGTGGTCGCCGGCATCACGCCGTTCAACTTCCCGTGCATGGTGCCGTGCTGGATGTTCCCGGTCGCGCTCGCGACGGGCAACACGTTCGTGCTGAAGCCGAGCGAACGCGATCCGTCGGCCGCGCTGTTCATGGCCGACCTGCTCACCCAGGCCGGCCTGCCCGCCGGCGTGTTCAACGTCGTGCAGGGCGACAAGGGCGCGGTCGACGCGCTGCTCGATCATCCGGACGTGCAGGCCGTCAGCTTCGTCGGCTCGACGCCGATCGCGGCCTACGTGCAGCAGCGCGCGGTGCAGTCGGGCAAGCGCGTGCAGGCGCTCGGCGGCGCGAAGAACCATCTCGTCGTGATGCCCGATGCGAACCTCGAGCAGGCCGTCGACGCGCTGATCGGCGCCGCCTACGGCTCGGCCGGCGAACGCTGCATGGCGATCAGCATCGCGGTGCTGGTCGGCGACGTGGCCGACCGGATCGTGCCGGCCGTCGCGGAGCGGGCGCGCAAGCTGGTGATCGGCGACGGCATGTCGCCCGAAGTCGAGATGGGCCCGATCGTCACCGGCGAAGCGCTCAAGCGCATCGAAGGCTACATCGAGCAAGGCGTCAGCGAAGGCGCGCAACTGGTGGTCGACGGCCGCGGGCTGCGCGTGCCGGGCCGCGAGCAAGGCTTCTTCACCGGCGGCACGCTGTTCGATCACGTGACGCCCGACATGCGCATCTACAAGGAAGAGATCTTCGGGCCGGTGCTCGGCTGCGTGCGCGTGAAGGACTTCGGCGCGGCGGTCGACCTGATCAACGCGCACGAATTCGGCAACGGCGTCGCATGCTTCACGAGCGACGGCGGCATCGCGCGCGAATTCGCGCGGCGCATCCAGGTCGGCATGGTCGGCATCAACGTGCCGATTCCGGTGCCGATGGCCTGGCACGGCTTCGGCGGCTGGAAGAAGAGCCTGTTCGGCGACATGCACGCTTATGGCGAGGAAGGCGTGCGCTTCTATACGCGCCAGAAGTCGGTGATGCAGCGCTGGGCGTCGAGCATCGGCAAGGGCGCCGAATTCGCGATGCCGACCGCGAAGTAAGCCGGCCGGTGCGCCCTCCGCCGCTGCGTCCGGCGGACGGCGCGCGGCGCACCGGCAATCGGAATCAACCGGCTTTCGTGCCGTGCGCGCCGTCGGCGGTCGGCCGGTACGACAGCTCGAGCCGGTACGCGAGCGCGACGAACAGGCTCTGGGCGAGGCCCATCGTCGCGGTCAGCGCGCGAAAGCCGAACGTCGCGCTGTCCTGCACCATCAGCGTGACCTCGGCGTCGCGCGCGAGCGGGCTCATCCGGCTGTCGGTGATCGCGATCACGCGCGCGCCGCGCTGGACGGCCTCCTGGGCGACCTGCACCGTCTCCTCCGCATACGGCATGAACGAGATCACGATCATCACGTCGCCTTCGCGCACCGAGCGGATCTGGCCGAGATGCATGCTGCCGAGCGCGCTGAACAGCCCGATGCGCTTGTCGGTGTGCTGCAGCGCGTAGTCGAGATAGACGGCGATCGGAAACGCGCGGCGCGAGCCGGCGATCCAGATCGCCTGCGTGTCGGCGAGCAGCTCGACGGCCTGCGCGAGCGCCTGCGGATCGAGCGTCTGCCGCAGCTGCTGCATCCCGGCGATGCTGCCCTTGATGAACTCGTCGGCGATCTGCTCGGGCTGCAGGCTCGACGAGCCCGATTCGATCACGTCGCGCACGCGCAGGTTGTACGCGCGGCCCGGCGCGATCTGCTGCGCGAGCCCCTCGCGAAACAGCCGCTGCATCTCGGAGAAGCCGGAGAAGCCGAAGTGCTTCGCGAAGCGCACGACGGCCGACGGCTGCACGCCGCACGCCTGCGCAAGCGACTGGATGCCTTCGAGCCCAAGCTGGTCCCGATGCGTTTCCACATGACGCGCGATCGCCTTCAGGCGATTGCTGAGGCCGTCGTATTCCTGCGTCAGATGCTGCATGAACTGCTCGACGGTGGCGGGAGGTTTCTCGGATGAAGTCATCGGATGGCGCGAAGTTGACGGCCCCGATGCGCGCGGCTTGCGCACGCGGCCCGGGGCTTCACTGAATACCTGCATGAAGGGCGAATTTAATCACGTTTGCGGCACGGCCCGCGCCGCACGCCCGCTCCCACGCGCTCGATCGTCTGCTGCCTGCGACCGGCGGCGTCGTTCGAAACGATTGTCCAACGCCAGCGCCAGCGCGTAAAGATCGGGGCGTTTACCGACCTGCCGCCTGCACGGACAGCACAAGCCCCCGCTCAACGATAGTCGACCCACACGCCGCCCGCGTCGGCGGAGCGCACGCAGTTCTCGACCCACCGCACGCCTTCGACGCCCGCATGGACGTCCGGAAAACGAATCTGCCGCAATGCCTGCGCATCGCCGCGATCGGTCGCGTCCATCGCGAGCGCGAAACGCGCATACAGGTTCGACCACGCGTCGAACAGCCCTTCCGGGTGCCCGGCGCCGATGCGGTCTTCGCGTAACGCGTGCGGATGCAGATAGCCCATTGCACGATCGAGCAGCTGCGCCGGCTGCCCCTGGATTTCATAGCGCAACTGGTTCGGATGCTCGTCCCACCATTCGACGCTCGCCTTCGAGCCGATCACGCGCACCTTCTGCCCGTGCATCGAGCCCGCGTTCACCGCGCTCGACCACACGTAGCCGATCGCGCCGGTGTCGTACTCCATGAGTGTGAACGCGTTGTCCTCGAGCGGCGCGCGGCTCTTCACGAAGCTCTGCCGCGAACACATCAGCCGGCGAATCTTCAGCTCAGGCGCCATCACTTCGGACAGGTACAGCGGATGCGTGCCGATGTCGCCGAGCACGTAGCTCGGCCCGGCGAACTTCGGGTCGACGCGCCAGCGCGCGGCCGCGCTCGCCGCTTCGACGCCGTCGCTGTGAAAGCCGTGCGCGAACTGCATCTGCACGATGCGGATCTCGCCGAGATCGCCGCGCGCAATCATCTCGCGCGCCTGCTCGATCATCTGGTAGCCGGCATAGCCGTACGCGACGCCGACGATCCGGTTACGCTCGACCGACAGCCGCTGCAGCGCCTGCGCCTCGTCGGTCGTGAAGCACAGCGGCTTCTCGCAGACCACGTGCAGCCCCGCGTTCAGTGCGGCCCGGCAGATCTCGAAGTGCGTGTTGTTCGGCGTCGCGATCGACACCGCGCGGATGCCGTCGGCGCGCTGCGCTTCCGCGTCGAACATCGTCCGGTAGTCCGGATAGCAGCGCTCGGCGTCGACGCCGAGCTTCACGCCGAACTGCCGGCCGCGCGCCGCGTCGAGATCGAATGCGCCCGCAACCAGTTGAAAGCTGCCGTCGCGCAGCGCCGCCGACCGATGGCTATAGCCGATCTGGCTGCCGAGCCCGCCGCCGACCATGCCCCAGCGGATCGAATGGCCGAGCACAAGCTGTCCGTCGATCATGATTGTCGTGTTCCTGTTCGTGTTCTTGTGCTGAAGCGCGGTGAGCCGGGCACGACACTGCGGGCGCGAGTCGCTCGCCTCAACGCCTGCATCGACATCGACGCTGCAGCAGCACGCCGCTCACTCCGTCACGCCTGCGTCGCCCCACCGCTCAGCCGCGATAAAACGCCGGCCGCTCGGCCATCGCGATCGGCTCGACCGCCGCGCTGCGTTGCGCGCGCACGCACGCATCGGCCGCGACCGCGGCCGCGTAGCCGTCCCACGCGGACGGCCCGGTGAGCGCGCCTGCGCGCACGCCGTCGATGAACGCCTGCAGCTCGACGTCGTAAGACGCGATGAAGCGCTCCTTCCAGTCGGTCATGATCTCGACCGACTGCCGTGCCGCATGCTTGAGCCCGACGGCCGGCGGATCGGGCAGCTTCGCGATGCCGTTTTCGCCGACCACCTCGCACTGGATGTCGTAGCCGTACTGGCAGTTCACGAAGATCTCGACGTCGATGCGCACGCCGCTCACGGTTTCGAGCAGCACGATCTGCGGATCGGCGAGATGCGCGCTCGCATGACGCGTCTTCTTCGGGTAGACGACCTGCGCGCTCGCGTAGTCCTCGCCGAGCAGCCAGCGCAGCACGTCGAGTTCGTGGATCAGCGTGTCGGTGATCGCCATGTCGGTGGTATAGCGCTCGCCGACCGACTGGTTGCGATGCGCGCAATGCAGCATCAGCGGCGCGCCGATCTCGCCGCTGTCGATCACGCGCTTGAGCGCGCGATAGCCTTCGTCGTAAGGCCGCATGAAGCCGACCTGCACGAGCCGCTTGCCGTGCGCGACTTCGGCTTCGACGATGCGCATGCAGCCGTCGGCCGTCACCGCGAGCGGCTTCTCGCAGAACACCGGCTTGCCGTGCGCGATCGCGTCGAGCACGAACGCCTCGTGCGTCGGCCCCCACGACGTGACGAGCAGCGCCTGCACGTCCGCGGCCGCGACGACGTCGTGACCGTCGCCGTAGATCTCCGCGTCGAGCCCGTACTTCGTCACGGCGTCGCGCGCCTGTTGCGGGTCGATGTCGTTGACGGCCACCACGCGCGCGCCGGACAGCGTGCGCGTGAGCCGGCGGATATGGTCCTGGCCGATCGCGCCGCAGCCGATCACGCCGATTTGCAAGGTCATCCTGTTATCTCCGGTCTATCGTTGTTCAACGGCGCGACCCATGCCGCGCCGGTTCGATCGTCGATCTGCGCGCCGCGCCGAAGCCGTTGCGCGGCGCGCCGCACGCATGCGGCCTCGCATGCCGCCGTTCAGCGGCGCGACTTCTTGTTGCGATACTGGTCGGCGATCACGGCCGCGACGATGATCGCCCCCTTCACCATCTCCTGGTAGTACGCGTCGATGCGGATGAACGTGAAGCCCGACGTCATCACGCCGAGGATCAGCACGCCGATCACGGTGCCCGTCACGCGGCCGAGGCCGCCCGACAGCGACGTGCCGCCGATCACGACGGCCGCGATCGCGTCCAGCTCGTACATCACGCCCATGCCCGACTGCCCGGAGATCGCCCGCGCGGCCGTCACCGTGCCGGCGATGCCGCTCAGCAGCCCCGCGATCGCATAGACGAACACCAGATGGCGCGTCACGTTGATGCCCGACACGACGGCCGCGTGGCGGTTCGCGCCGATCGCATACGCGTACTTGCCGAAGCGCGTGTAGCGCAGCACGACGTGGAAGATCGCGGCCACCACGACGAAGATGATCACCGGGTTCGCGCCCGCGCCGATCGCGGCGAACTGGTCGGTGAGCATCGACACCGGCATCCCGTTGGTGAACCACTTCGCGAAGCCGCGCGCGGCGACCATCGTGCCAAGCGTCGCGATGAACGGCGGGATGCCGGTCAGCGCGATCAGCGAGCCGTTCAGCAGGCCGACCAGCAGCCCCACGCACACGCCGGCGAGCACCGGCCAGACGATCGGCAGGTCGGTGAGATGCGGGAACACGGCGCGCGGAAAGTCCGACACCTGCGCGAGGCTCGCCGACACGACGGCCGCCGCGGCGACCACCGAGCCCGACGACAGGTCGATCCCGCTCGTGATGATCACGAGGTTCACGCCGACCGCGATGATGCCGATCACGGCCATCTGCAGCACGATGATCTCGAGCCGCTCGGCGTTGAACAGGAAGCTCTGGCCGACGACGAGCCAGCCGATCACCTCGAAGAACAGGCTGATGCCCACCAGCACCAGGAAGATGCTCAGCTCGGGCGGCCACTTCGCGTGCCGCGTCTTGATCGTCATGGACTGCGCGTCCGCGACCGGATTCAGGTTGCCCATCTGTTTGTCTCCATGCTTGGTTGCAGGTCAGCGCGACGCGAGGTCCATGATGCGGACCTGGTCGGCGTCCTTGCGTTCGACGATGCCGGTCATCCGGCCTTCGTGCATCACCATCACGCGATCGCTCATGCCGAGCACCTCCGGCATTTCCGACGAGATCATCAGCACGGCGACGCCCTTCGCGGCGAGCGCGCTGACGAGCCGGTGAATCTCGGCCTTCGCGCCGACGTCGATGCCGCGCGTCGGCTCGTCGAGGATCAGGATGCGCGGCTGCGTCAACAGCCAGCGGCCGATCAGCACCTTCTGCTGGTTGCCGCCCGACAGGTTCTGGATCTCCTCGTGCAGCCCCGGCGCCTTCACGCGCAGCATCCGGCTCATTGCCTCGCAATCGCGCCGCAGTTGCGCCTGCTGCACGAAATTGAACTTCACGTAGCGGTTGCTGAGCACCGCCGCCTCCATGTTCGCGAGCAGGTCGAGATTGAGGAAGCAGCCGCTGTCCTTGCGATCCTCGGTGAGAAACGCCATGCCGTGCTTCATCGCCTGCGCGGGCGTCGCGATGCGCACCGGCTTGCCGTCGATCAGGATCTCGCCGGAGGTCGCCGGCACGACGCCGAACAGCGCCTCGGCGACGTTCGAGCGGCCCGAGCCGACCAGCCCCGCGACGCCGAGAATCTCGCCCGCGCGCAGCTCGAAGCTGACGTCGCCGAACACGCCGTCGACGCCGAGGTTCTTCACCGCGAGCACGACGTCGCCGATCGGCACCGTCTCCTTCGGAAACATCTGCGTGATCTCGCGGCCGACCATCATCCTGATGATGTCGTCGCGCGTGACGTCGCTCGACGCGTGCGTGCCGATGTAGCGGCCGTCGCGGAACACCGAGAACTCGTCGGCGATCTCGAACAGCTCGTTCATCTTGTGCGTGATGTAGACGATGCCCTTGCCCTGCTCGCGCAGCTGCCGAATGATCCGGAACAGGTGTGTGACCTCCTTGTCGGTCAGCGCGGAGGTCGGCTCGTCCATGATCAGCACGTCCGAGTCGAACGATACGGCCTTCGCGATCTCCACCATCTGCCGGCTCGCGACGGTCAGCGTGCGCACGTCGGCTTCCGGGTCGATGTCGATCGACAGCCGCTCGAACAGCGCGGCCGTGCGGCGGCGCAGCTCCGCGTGATCGATCAGGCCGAAGCGGTTCTTCGGTTCACGACGGATCCAGATGTTCTCCGCGACCGTCATGTACGGCATCAGGTTCAGTTCCTGATGGATCATCGCGATGCCGCGCTCGAGCGCATCGAGCGGCCCGTTCAGCACGACCGGCTCGCCGTCGATCAGGATCTCGCCGCGGTCGGGCGTGTAGACGCCGGCGATGATCTTCATCAGCGTCGACTTGCCCGCGCCGTTCTCGCCCATCAGCGCATGCACGGTGCCGCGCCGCACGCGGAACTGCACGCCGTCGAGCGCGACGACGCCGGGAAAGGACTTGCCGACGCCGCGCACTTCGAGCAGGCAGTCGGACGCGGCCGCAACGGGCCCGGCCGATGCGGGCGACGACGCGGCCGGCGCGCTTTCGCTGGCCATCGAGCGCGCCATCCTGGCAGTAAACATGGACGTTCCTCGCAAGTCGCACGCGCGCCCGGACCGGCCGGGCAGGCGCAATTCAGCGGAAAAACCGGTCAGTGCTTCGCGTACTGGCTCATGTTCTCGGGGGTGACCAGCTCGAACGGCACGTTCACGAAGCGCTCGACCGGCTGCTTCTTCGCGAGCTTGAGCGCGGCGGCCACCGCCTGCGCGCCCTGCCCGGCCGCGTTCTGGTACACCGACACCTTCAGGTCGCCGCTCTTCATCGCGGCGAGCCCGTCGGGCGTCGCGTCGATGCCCGCGACGACCGTCTTCGGCGTCAGCTTGCGCGCGGCCTTCAGCGCGTTGATCGCGCCGATCGCCATCTCGTCGTTGTTCGACACGATCGCATCGAACTTCGCGCCGGAGCTCAGCCAGTTCATCGTGATGTCCTGGCCCTGCGTGCGGCTCCACTTGCCTTCGCGCTTGTCGACGATCTTCATGCCGGCGCATTCCTTCGTCGCGATCACGTCCTCGATGTCCTTGGTGCGCGCGCGCGCCGACTCGTTGGACAGCTCGCCCATCAGCACCAGGATGTCGCCCTTGCCGCCGAGCAGCTTGCACACCTGGCGCGCCTGCAGCGTGCCCGACTGCTTCTCGTCGGACGCGACCACCGCGACGCCGGCCGGCAGCTTGTCGAAGTCGACCGGCTTGCGGTTCACGTAGACGAGCGGGATCTTCGCGGCCGTCACCATCTTGGTGATCTTCGGCGTCGCGTCGGTGTCGACCGCGTTCACGATGATCGCGTCGACCTTCTGCGCGATCATGTTCTGCACCTGACTCAACTGCTTGCCGACGTCGTTGCCGCCGTCCTCGATCTGCACCGTCGCGCCGTCCTTCTTCGCCGCGTCGCTGATACTGTTGCGCAGGATCGTCAGGAACGTGTCGTCGAACGATGCCATCGTCACGCCGATCTTCTCGGCATGCGCGAGCGGCATCGCCAGGATCGCGGCGGCCGCGGCGGCCATCAGCTTGGTCTTCATGATCACTCTGTCTCCTCATCTCCGGGGGCGGAAGACGGCGCGTTGCGCGCCGCCGGGCCGAGTCCGATCTGGTCCGATCGGGACTGAAGCATCCGGATGAAACTGTAGATCACTTCGTCGCGAATTTGGAAATTTATTTCTACGTGATTTCACCTAGGGAACAGGATTTCCAAAAAGTCTAGACTCCGTTCCGTAGCCCGATTCGTTGCGGCAGGCGCGTTCGCGCCGGGCCGTGCAGGCGGCCGAGCATCGTCGCCCGATCGATCCCCCAACAGCCGGCCGCGTCGCGCGCCGGCCGCGAGCGTGATACGTGATATGAGCCCGTTGAACTTTCCGACTGACCGCCCCATCGATCTCGCCTGCCTCGGCCGCGTGGCCGTGGACCTCTACGCGCAGCAGTACGGCAGCCGCCTCGAGGACGCGCGCAGCTTCCAGATGTACCTCGGCGGCTCGTCGGGCAACGTCGCGTTCGGCGTCGCCCGCCTCGGGCTGAAGACCGCGATGATCTCGCGCGTCGGCGACGAGCAGATGGGCCGCTTCGTGCGCGAGACGCTCGAGCGCGAGGGCTGCGACACGAGCCAGCTGCAGACCGATCCGGAGCGCCTCACCGCGCTGGTGCTGCTCGGCCTGAAGGATCGCGACACGTTCCCGCTGCTGTTCGTGCGCGAGAACTGCGCGGACATGGCCGTGCGCGCCGACGAGATCGACGAGGGCTTCGTCGCCCGCTGCCGCGCGCTCGCGATCACCGGCACGCATCTGTCGACGCCGGCGACCCGCGAGGCGTCGCTGACCGCGCTCGGCTACGCGCGCCGCCACGGCGTCGTGCGGATTCTCGACATCGACTATCGGCCGGTGCTGTGGGGGCTGACCGCGCGCGGCGCGGGCGAGAACCGCTACGTGCCCGACGCGCAGGTCACGCGGCAGTTGCAGCAGGTGCTCGGCGAATTCGATCTGCTGGTCGGCACCGAAGAGGAATTCCTGATCGCGGGCGGCGCGCCGGACGACCTGATCGCGTCGCTCGAGGCCGTGCGGCGCGCGAGCGGCGCGGTGCTGGTGGTCAAGCGCGGCGCGCTCGGCTGCTGCGTGATCGACGGCGACGTTCCCGCGCGGATCGACGATGCGCCGACCTTCCACGGCGAGCGCGTCGAGGTGCTGAACGTGCTCGGCGCGGGCGATGCGTTCCTGTCCGGCTTGCTGTCCGGGCTGCTGCGCGGCCGCGACTGGGCGGAAGCCACGCGCATCGCGAACGCGTGCGGCGCGATCGTGGTGTCGCGTCACGCGTGCTCCGCCGCGATGCCGACGCCGGCCGAACTCGCGCACTGGTTCGGCGGCAGCCGCAATCCGCAGGTGGACGCCGATCGCACGCTCGCGCATCTGCATCGCGTGACGGTGCCGCGTCGCGACTGGGACGACCTGTGCGTGATGGCGTTCGACCATCGCAGCCAGTTCTACGAGCTGGCCGTGCAGGCCGGCGCGGACGAGGAGCGGATCAAGACGCTCAAGCGCCTGCTGGTACGCGCGGCCGAGCAGGTCGAGCGCGAGCGCCACATCGAGGGTCACGTCGGCGTGCTGATCGACGGCGGCGCATACGGGCGCGATGCGCTCGCGGCGGCCACCGGCCGCGGCTGGTGGGTCGGCCGCCCGGTCGAGCTACCGGGCTCGCGCCCGCTGTGCTTCGACGACACGCGCTCGGTCGGTTCGACGCTCACGCACTGGCCGACCGAACAGGTCGTCAAGTGCCTCGTCCACTATCACCCCGACGACGACGTCGACCTGCGCGTCGCGCAGGAGCAGCGCGTGCTCGAGCTGTGGGAAGCCACGCGCGCGAGCGGCAACGAGCTGCTGCTCGAGATCATTCCGCCGCGTGCGGTGACGCCGCCCGGCACCGAGGACGACGCCGTGCTGCGCACCGTCGCGCGCTTCTACAACCTCGGCGTGATGCCCGAATGGTGGAAGCTCGCGCCGATGAGCGCCGACGGCTGGGCGCGGCTCGAGTCGCTCGTCGCCGAGCGCGACCGCTATTGCCGCGGCGCGGTGATCCTCGGGCTGAACCAGCCGCTGCAGTATCTGGTCGACAGCTTCCGCTCGGCGACCAACCCGATCGTCAAGGGCTTCATGGTCGGGCGTTCGCTGTGGGTCGACGCGTCGCTGGCGTGGCTCGCCGGCCGCATCGACGACCGCGCGCTGATCGACGCAGTCGCCGCCAATTTCGCGCAGCTCGTCGACGCGTGGCTCGGCCGCCGCGACCCCGCGCGCGCCGCCGCAGCGTGAGCGCACCGGCCGTGCGCGCGATCCCTGCCCCGAGTTCAGCGACTTCACCGACTTTGCCGACTTCACCGACTCTTCCGATCGACAGACGATGACCACCACCGTGAGACTGACCGTCAGCCAGGCGCTCGTGCGCTACCTGGCCGCCCTGCAAGCCGAAGTCGTCCAGCCGGACGGCCGCACCGACGTCCTGCCGTACTGCGGCGGCGTGTTCGCGATCTTCGGGCACGGCAACGTGGCCGGGCTCGGCGAAGCGCTGCATGCCGAGAAGGACCGCCTGCCCACGCTGCGCGCGCACAACGAGCAAGGGATGGCGAACGCGGCCGTCGCGTTCGCGAAAGCGAACTTCCGGCAGCGGATGATGGCCGCGACGTCGAGCATCGGCCCCGGCGCGACCAACATGCTGACGTCGGCGGCGCTCGCGCACGTCGGCCGCCTGCCGCTGCTGCTGCTGCCCGGCGACGTGTTCGTGTCGCGGCTGCCCGACCCGGTGCTGCAGCAGGTCGAGGACTTCGAACAGGGCGACGTCAGCGCGAACGACTGCTTCCGGCCGGTCACGCGCTACTTCGACCGCATCACGTCGCCGGAGCAATTGCTCGTCGCGCTGCCGCGCGCGATCCAGGTGATGACCGACCCCGCGCAGTGCGGCCCCGTGTGCCTCGCGTTGCCGCAGGACGTGCAGACCTTCGCATACGACTGGCCTGCAGATTTCTTCGCGCCGCCGCTGATCCGGATGCGCCGGCCGCCGGCCGACGCGCTCGAGCTCGCCGATGCGCTCGACGTGCTGAAGGCTGCGCAAAGGCCGCTGATCGTCGCCGGCGGCGGCGTGCTGTACAGCCAGGCATGGGACGCGCTGCGCACGTTCGCCGAGACGCACGGCGTGCCGGTCGCCGAATCGCAGGCCGGCAAGGGCAGCCTCGCGTGGGACCATCCGCTGAATCTCGGCGCGATCGGCGTGACGGGCTCGCCCGCCGCCAATCGCGCGGCCGCGCAGGCCGACGTGGTGTTCGCGGTCGGCACGCGTCTGCAGGACTTCACCACCGGCTCGCATGCGCTGTTCGGCGACGCGACGCTGCTGAGCCTGAACGTGCAGCCGTTCGACGCGGGCAAGAAACGCGGCCGGCAGCTGATCGCCGATGCGCGCACGGGCCTCGGCCAGGTGTCGGCGGCGCTCGCGGGCTGGCGCGCCGACGCGGGCTGGACCGCCACGAACCGCGACCACGCGGCCGCGTGGAACGCGCGCGTGACCGAGCTGACCACGCACGTGCCGCAGGACACGCTGCCGTACGACGCGGAGGTGATCGGCGCGGTCCGCGATTCGGCGGCGGACGCCGGACGCGACAGCGCGCGCGACGATCTGGTCGTGTGCGCGGCCGGCACGCTGCCGGCCGAGCTGCACAAGCTGTGGCGCAGCGGCGTGCCGGGCAACTATCACATGGACTACGCGTACTCGTGCATGGGCTACGAAATCGCCGGCGGCCTCGGCGCGAAGCTCGCGCGGCCCGAGCGCGAAGTGATCGTGATCGTCGGCGACGGCTCGTACATGATGCTCAACGCGGAACTCGCGACGTCGGTGATGCTAGGCCGCAAGATCATCGTCGTGATCCTCGACAACCGCGGCTACGGCTGCATCGAGCGGCTGCAGCTGAGCTGCGGCGGCGCGAGCTTCAACAACATGCTCGACGACTGCGTGCCGGAAGGCGGCGCGCGCTCGACGATCGACTTCGCGATGCATGCGCGTGCGATGGGCGCCGAAGCCGTGCACGTGCGCGACGTGGCCGAGCTGCGCCGCGAACTGACGCGGGCGCGCGCGGCGAGGACGAGCCAGGTGCTGGTGATCGACACGACGCACGCGCGCACGACCGCCGACGGCGGCGCATGGTGGGAAGTCGCGGTGCCGCAGGTGTCCGCCCGCGACGGCGTCGAACGCGCGCACCGTATGTATCTCGACGCGAAAACCCGGCAGCGGCGCTGACGTCGCCTCGCCTGCAACGGTGAAACCCCTGTTCGACCTTCTAACCCAGGAACGCACGTGATGAGCTGGAACGTTCGCATCGGTATCAATCCCCTGTCGTGGATGAACGACGACCTGCCGTCGCTCGGCGGCGAGACGCCGCTCGAGACGGCGCTGAAGGAAGGCGCCGAGATCGGCTATGCGGGCTTCGAGCTCGGCAACAAGTTTCCGAAGACCGGCCCCGAGCTGAAAGCGAAGCTCGCGGAATTCGGCCTCGTGTGCGTGTCGGGCTGGTATTCCGGATTCCTCGCGGAAGTCGCGCCGGGCATGACCGATGCCGATGCGGTCGCCGCCGAGATCGAGCGCTGCCGCGCGCACCTGACGAAGCTGCAGCACAACGACGTGAAGGTGGTCGTCTACGGCGAATGCGCGGGCACGATCCAGGGCAGCATCGACACGCCGGTCGCGAAGCGGCCGCGCTTCGTCGACGACGAAGCGTGGCAGCGCTATGCGGCCCGGCTCGACGCGTTCGGCGCGCACCTGCTCGACACCTACGGCATCAAGCTCGCGTACCACCACCATATGGGCGCGTACGTCGAGTCGCCGGCCGACGTCGACCGCCTGATGGCGCTGACCGATCCAGCCAGGGTGTTCCTGCTGTTCGACACCGGCCACGCGTACTTCGGCGGCGCGGCCGACCCCGTCGCGCTGCTGAAGAAGCACGTCGCACGCGTCGTGCACGTGCACTGCAAGGACGTGCGGCCGCAGGTCGTCACGCAGGCGCGCAACGGCGGCTGGAGCTTCCTGAACGGCGTGATCAACGGCACCTTCACGGTGCCGGGCGACGGCGCGCTCGATTACGAAGCGACGCTGCGCACGCTGCGGGACGCCGGCTACGAAGGCTGGCTGGTGGTCGAGGCCGAGCAGGATCCGGCCGTCGCGCCGAGCTATCAGTATGCGAAGAAGGGTTACGACACGCTGCGCGCGATCGTCGAACGGCTGAGCGCCTGAGCGCTCCCGTACAACGCGCACCGTCATCTGAACGAGGACCACTCCATGACGATTTCTCCCCTGCTGGTCAAGGCGTCGCCCGAGCGCGAAATCTGCAACGTGACGCCGGAGTCAGCCGGCTGGCAGCACGTCGGCTTTCGCGCGCTGCGCCTGCGCGCCGGCGACACCGAAACGCTCGACACCGGCGCGCGCGAGCTGTGCGTCGTCGTGCTGACCGGCACGGTGCGCGCCGAGGTCGACGGCCACATGTACGACGCGCTCGGCAAGCGCGACAGCGTGTTCGACGACGTGTCGCCGGACGCGCTGTACGTGCCCGGCGGCAAGACCGTCACGCTGGTCGCGACGCGCGACGCGGAAGTCGCGCTGTGCACCGCGCCGTGCGTGAGCGGCGACAAGCAGGTGCAGCGGCTCGACGGCGAACGGATGCGCCGCGCGGTGCGCGGGCAAGGCACCAACACGCGCTACGTGTGCGACATCCTGATGGGCGACAACCCGGCGGCGGACCGCCTGCTCGTCGTCGAGGTGGTCACGCCCGCGAGCCATTCGAGCAGCTACCCGCCGCACAAGCACGATCGCGACGCGGCGCCCGACGAGACCTCGCTCGAGGAAACCTATTACCACCGGATCGATCCGCCGCAAGGCTTCGCGTTCCAGCGCGTGTACACCGACGATCGCAGCCTCGACGAGGCCTGCGTGGTGGAGAACCACGACGTGGTGATGGTGCCGCGCGGCTATCACCCGGTGGTCGCGCCGCACGGCTACAACCTGTACTACCTGAACGTGATGGCCGGCCCGAGCCGCGCATGGGCGTTCAAGAACGATCCCGCGCACGAGTGGATGCTCGATGCGGCGCCGAAGCGCTGACGTGCGGAAACGTCCGAGCAGTGAATGGAACGTGGGCTGTGCGGCCCGTGACGATGGGACGGCCGGTATGCGCATGAGCCTGCGCAGCCGGCAATGCTACGGAGCCGTCATGATGACGACCAGCTTTCGTCTCGCATCGCACGCGCTCGATGCGTTCGACGACGATGCGTCGAGCCCGGCGCTGCCGCACTTCAATGCGGCCGTCGCGCGTCGAATCGGCGAACTCGCGCGTCGTCGAATGTTTGCGGCGGCACGTCGGCGCGACCGCGCTGGCGATGCGCGCATCACGGTGCGCGTCGACGCATAAAGGCGCGAACGGCGCACGCGCACCGTTCGCGCGATCCCGCGCGCCGGTCAGTTCAACCCGCCGCTCACCACCACGTGCTCGCCGGTCATCCAGCGCGCATCGTCCGACGCGAGGAACACGGCGACCGAGGCGATGTCGTTCGGCTCGCCGAGGCGGCCGAGCGGCGTCTGGCTGAGCACCTGTGCTTCGAGATCGGAACCGGTGATGCCCGCGGCATGCGTGCCCTCGGTCACGATCATCCCCGGGTTGATCGCGTTCACGCGGATCTTGCGCGCGCCGAGTTCGAGCGCGAGCACGCCGGTGATCGCGTCGACCGCGCCCTTGGTGCCGCTGTACACGGCGCTCGCCGGCGGCGTGATGCTCGTCACGACCGAGCTGATGTTGATGATGCTCGCGCCTTCGCCGAGATGCTTGACGGCCGCCTGCGTCGTCAGCAGCAGGCCGAACACGTTGGTGTCGAACTGCCGGCGATAGTGCTCTTCGGTGATCGCTTCGATCGGCGCGAATTCGTACACGCCGGAGTTGTTGACCAGCACGTCGAGACGGCCATAGGTCTCGATCGCGGTGTCGACGATGCGCTGCGCATCCGCGCCCTTCGACACGTCGCCGCCGACGGCGACCGCGCGCCCGCCCGCCTCGACGATCGCGCCGACGACCGCGTCGGCGCCTGCCCTGCTGCTCGCGTAGTTGACGACGACCGACGCGCCTTCGGCGGCCAGCGCCTTGGCGATTGCTGCGCCGATGCCCTTGGATGCGCCCGTGACGATTGCGACCTTGCCTGCCAGCTTGCTCATGATTTCGTTCCTCGATCGGAAGACTTCGATGGATGGGTACCGGTTACGCGCGATGCGCTGCACCGTCCTTGCTGGCAATCTTCGCGGTTTGGGCCGCCGCGATAAAGCGGCTCGACGCGAATTGACTGGCGGGGTTTGACGAACAATCGGCGCAACGCGCGTGCGCTCGGTCGGGGCTCGGTCGGGGCTCGGTGGCCCGGTCGGGCATCAACCGGCGCTCAACCACGCGCTGACGACGTCGCCGCCGAGTTCGGCGAGCGCGC
This sequence comes from Burkholderia sp. B10, assembly GCF_004368385.1. NCBI lineage: Bacteria > Pseudomonadati > Pseudomonadota > Betaproteobacteria > Burkholderiales > Burkholderiaceae > Burkholderia > Burkholderia sp. B10. Next base: position 17,375 of record NZ_PQMX01000081.1, read on the forward strand.
CGTCGTGGACGATCCGTCCGCGCCCCATCACCGCGACGCGCTGCGCGAGCCGCGGCGCGAGCTGGAGCCGCTGCTCGATCAGCAGGATCGCGACGCCGTCGGCCTGCAGCGCGGCGAGGCACGCGCCGACTTCGTCGACGGCGCGCGGCGCGAGCCCTTCGGCCGGCTCGTCGACGATCAGCACGCGCGGCCGGCCGGCGAGCGCGCGCACCAGCGCGAGCACCTGCTGCTCGCCGCCCGACAGCCGGCCGGCCTTCACGTCGGCGCGCGCGCCGAGCAGCGCAAAGCGCTCGAGCAGCGCGTCGAGCGCGGCGCGCCCGGCCGCGCCGCGCATGCCGCGCAAGCCGAGCCGCAGGTTGTCGCGCACGCTGAGCAGCGGAAACACGTCGCGACTTTCGGCCACGTACGCGACGCCGCGCCGCGCGATCTCGAACGTGCGCGCGCCCGCGGATTCGACGCCGTCGATGCGCACCGAGCCCGCGGTGCGCACGAGCCCCATCACGGCCTTCGCGAGCGTCGAGCGGCCCGAGCCGTTGCGGCCGAGCAGCGCGAGCGTCTCGCCCGCGGCGAGCGTGAGATCGACGCCGTCGAGCACGGGCTGCAGCGCATACCATGCGCGCAGGCCGCGGATGTCGAGCAGCGCGCTCATGCGCCGTCACCGAGATACGCGGCGCGCACGGCGGCATCGGCGCGGATCGCGTCGGGCGCGCCGGTCGCGACCACCGCGCCGCGCACGAGCACCGTGATGCGCTCGGCGAAGCCGAACACCGCGTCCATGTCGTGCTCGATCATCAGCACCGTGCGGCCTTGCGTGGTCGCGCGGATCAGCGCGAGCATCCGCGCCGCCTGGTCGCGGCTCATGCCGGCCGTCGGTTCGTCGAGCAGCAGCGTGCGCGCGCCGCTCGCGAGCGCGATGCCGAGATCGAGCGCGCGCTGCTCTGCGTAGCCGAGCTCGCCCGCACGCGTCGCGTGCCACGCATCGAGGCCGACGTCGTGCAGCACGCGCGCGGCCGCGCGATCGACGGACGGCGACTCGCGCAGCCGGTTCCACCAGCGGCGCCGCTCGGCCGGCGCGTGCAGCGCCGCGCAACGCAGGTTGTCGAACACGCTGAGTTGCGCGAACGCGCTGGTCTGCTGAAAGCTGCGGCCGATGCCGAGCCGGCTCGCGACGACCGGGCCGCGCCCGCGCAACTCGACGCCGTGCAGCACGACGCGCCCGCGGGTCGGCCGCGTCGCGCCGGCGATCACGCCGAACAGCGTCGACTTGCCGGCGCCGTTCGGCCCGATCAGCGCGTGACGCTCGCCGCTCGGCACGCTCAGGTCGATCCCGTCGAGCACGGTCTGCGCGCCGAAGCGCTGGACGATGCCGTGCAGTGCGATCGCATCGCCGTTCATCGGCCGTCCTCGCGCGCATCGGGCGCATCCGGCGCATCGGGCACATCGTGCGCGCGGCCCGCGAGCCGCGCGCGCCAGCCCCACAGCAGCATGCCGATGCCGGCCGCCGAAGCGGCGACGGCCCAGCCGGCCGGCGCGTCGGCGTCGATCCGCCATGCGCCGAACGCGCTACCGCCGCCGTCGTCCTGCGCGAAGCGCCAGGCGTAACCGAGCTCGGCCGCGCAGACGATCGCGATCGCCCAGAACGCGCCCGCGCCGACGCCGCACAGCATGCGCCAGCGCTCGACGGCCGGCGCGCCGCGGCGCCACGCGTGCGCGCAGGCCTGCGCGACGCCCGCGATCCCGCGCGGCGCGGCGACCACGACCGCGACGAACAGCACGCCGAGATACAGCGCCCACGCGCGCGACACGCCGGCGACGACCACGCTGAGCGCGGTCAGCACCACCGCGCCGAGCGCCGGCCCGAAGAACGTGCCGGTGCCGCCGATCACCGCGGCGATCAGCACGGTCGCGGAGCGCGCCATCGACACGCTGTCGGGCGTCGCGATCTCGACGTCGATCAGCGTCAGCGTGCCGGCGACGCCCGCGAAGAACGAGGCGCAGGTGACCATCGCGAGCCGCACGTGGCGCGGCTCGGTGCCGAGCGCGGCGACGCGCGCCGGGTTGTCGCGCACCGCGTTCGCGAGGCGCGCGAGCGGCGTGCGCGTCAGCGCGTACATCGCCAGCGCCGAGCCGATGCACCATGCGGCGATCAGCGCGTATGCGTGCGTCGGCGCGCCGAATTGCCAGCCGCCCCACGGCGTGCCGCCCGCGCGGTCGATCGGCACGCCGCCGACGCCGCCGAACCATGCGGGCACGCTCCACGCGGCCGCCGCGACGCACTCGCCGATGCCGAGCGTGATCATCGCGAACACGGTGCCCGCGCGACGCGTCGCGAGCAGGCCGGCGACGCAGCCGAACGCCGCGCCGGCCACGCCGCCGACGAGCGGCAGCAGCGGTAGCGGAGCGCCCACCCGATTGAACCAGTGCGCGGCGGCGAACGCGCCGACGCCGGCGACGGCCGCATGGCCGAACGACAGCAGCCCGGTCGTGCCGAGCTGCAGGTTGTACGACAGCGCGAGCACGACGAGCGCGGCCGTCTGCGCGAGATAGCCGAGTACCGCGCCCTGCGGCCACAGCCATGCCGGCAGCACCGCGCATGCGACGAACAGCGTCCAGCGCAGCGCGCCGTTCGGCATGCGGCTAGCCATCGACACGCTCGCCGAACAGCCCGCGCGGCCGCACGGCCAGCACCGCGACGAGCAGCAGGTACGGGACCAGCGGCGCGAGTTGCGCGAGCGACACGGCCGCGACGCCATCGGGCAGCGCGACGCCGGCCCAGTGCGCGAGATCGCGCAGCGACGTGTCGCTGGACGCCGCGCAGGTCTGCGCGAACCCGACCGCGAGCGACGCGACGAACGCGCCGCCGAGCGAGCCGAGCCCGCCGATCACGACGATCGCGAACACCACCGAGCCGACGGTCTCGGCCAGCGCCGGTTCGATCACCGCGAGCGGCGCGCCGATCACGCCCGCGAGCGCGGCGAGCGCGGTGCCCGCGCCGAACAGGCCGGTCATCACGCGCGGCACGTCGTAGCCGAGCGCCTCGACGGCCGCACGATGGGTGAGCGCGGCGCGCACGACGAGGCCGATGCGCGACGCGCGCAGCAGGACGCCGAGCGCGATCAGCATCGCGGCGGACATCGCCATCATGAACAGCCGGTAGCGCGGCAGCGCGACGCCGAACGCGCTCACCGGCGCGCCGTCGAGCAGCGGCGGCACCGGCGCCGGCAGCGGCGCGAGGCCCCACAGCAGCTTCGCGGCCTCGCCGATCAGATACGCGAGGCCGAAGGTCAGCAGCAGCTCGCTCGTGTGGCCGCCGCGCGCCTGCACGCGGCGCAGCAGCCAGCGTTCGCAGCCGGCGCCGAGCAGCCCGACCGCGAGCGGCGCGAGCACGAGCGCCGGCCAGAAGCCCGCGCGCGCCGCAATGCTGTAGCCCACGTACGCGCCGAGCATGTAGAAGCTCGCATGCGCGAAATTGAGCACGCCCTGCACGCTGAAGATCAGCGTGAGGCCGGCCGACAGCATGAACAGCAGCAAGCCGTAGCTGAGGCCGTTGAATGCCTCGAGCGCGAACGCGTGCAACGCCGTCACCGCGTGCCGGTCAGCGGGCGAGCGGTTCGAGCGCCGCGCGCAGCGCGTCGGGCAGCGGCACCGGGCGGCGTGTCGCGCGATCGACGTACACGTGCACGAAATGCCCCTGCGCGGCCGGCGCCGCCTCTCCGGCCGCGAACAGCCCGATCTCGTAGCGCACGCTCGACGTGCCGAGCTTCGCGACCCGCAAGCCGGCATCGACCGACTGCGGAAACACGAGCGGCGCGAAGTAGTTGCACTGCGTCTCGACCACGAGGCCGATCGTCTGCCCGTGCTCGACGTCGAGCACGCCGGCGCGGATCAGGTATTCGTTCACGACGGTGTCGAAGTAGCTGTAGTAGACGACGTTGTTCACGTGGCCGTAGACGTCGTTGTCCATCCAGCGGGTCGTGATCGGCAGGAAGTGGCGATAGGCGTCGCGCGAACGCGCTTGCGGCTTGTCGGACATGGCGGTGATGGTCAGAGGGAGGATGACGTGGCGACGCTCGCGGGCGGCACGGCGCGATGCGACGCGGCGGAGCATGGACGGGCGGCGGCGCGGCCCGTCACTGGCCTGCCCGCTCGACGAATTCGAAGTCGAGGCCGCGCGCGCGCATCCAGTCGGCCAGCGCGTAGCCGGTGCCGGCGCGCCACGGGCGCAGCAGCGGCGGATCGACGAGCCGGTATTCGAGCAGCTCCGGCGACAGCGCGACGGTGCCCGACGCGCGCACGTGGTACGCGATGATCAGTTCGTTCTTGCGCATGAATTCATAGACGCCGACGAGCGTGACCTGCTCGGCCTTCAGCGCCGTTTCCTCGAACACTTCGCGCGCGATGCCGTCCTCGGGCGTTTCGCCGTTCTCGAGGAAGCCGGTGATCAGCGCGAACATCCCTTCCGGCCAGGCCGCGTTGCGCGCGAGCAGGATCTTGCCGTCGAGCTCGACGATCGCGGCCACGACCGGCAGCGGATTGTTCCAGTGCACGTAGCCGCAGGTGTCGTCGGGGCACGCGCGGCGCACGCGGCCGCCTTCATGGACGGGATCGGCGCGGTCGGTCAACGGACGCGCGCATTGCGGGCAAAAACGGTAATCGGCGGTGGTCATCGATCGGGAGTTGGGCGGACGCCGGCGCGGCCTGACGGCCGCATCGCGCGCCCGCTCGGCGCGGGAAAGGCTTCATTCTAGCGAGTTTGCCCGCGCCGCAGAGGGTGCGACGGCGAGCGTGCGGCGCTCATGCGCGCGGGCGTGCGCCGCGGGCCGCGAAGCCGGCGGCGCCGGCCAGCAGCGCGCCGGCCGCGACCCACAGCGCCGGCGAAAACGACCCGAACCGCGCGGCGAGCGGCGCCGCGACGAGCGGCCCGAGGATCTGGCCGACGCCGTACGACGCGGTCGCATAGCCCATCAGTCCGGCCGCGCGCTCGCCGTGCAGGCGCCGCGCCTCGCGCATCGCGAACAGCGTGATCGCGGTGAACGGCAGGCCGAGCAGCACGCTGCCGATCGAGAAGCCGGCAGCGTTCGGCCACACGATGCCCGCCGCGATCCCGAGCGCCTGCGTCGCGCAGCCGGCGGCGAGCAGCAGGCGGTTGTCCCAGTGGCCGGGCAGCCGCGCGGCGGCGATCGCGCCGACGATCAGCGCCGCACCGAACATCGGCCAGAACAGGTCGGGCCACGGCGAGCCGGCCGGCAGCGCGGCGCGCGCGATCACCGGCAGGAACGTCGCGGTGATGATGTAGCCGAAGCCCGGCATCCCGTACAGCGCGACGAGCCATGCGGCGTCGGCGCGACGGCGGCGTGCGTCGGGCGGCGCGGTGGGGGCTGGCGCGGTGGTGGCTGGCACTGCGGTGGCTGGCGCGGCGGTGGCCGGCACGGCGGTGGCTGGCACTGCGGCAGGCGTCACCGCGGCGGCCGGCGTGTGCGCGGTGGGCACCACCGACGCGGCTGCGGCTGCGGCTGCGGCTGGGGCCACCGGTGCCGGCGCGCGGCCGAACGTGCGCCAGATCGCCGCCGACAGCAGCGCCGACAGCGCCGCGAACCCCAGCCAGCCCGGCGCCGCGCGGTGGCCGGCAAGTGCCCCGCCGATCAGCCCCGTCAGCACGATGCCGACGCCGGGTCCCGCATAGATCACCCCGCTCCACTCGGGCGCGTGCAGTTCGGCGAGCCGCCGCAAGCCCCATTGCGACACGAACACGAAGGTCCAAGCGCTGACCACGCCGGCGACGAAACGCACCGCGAGCCACGCGGGCAGCAGGTGGCCGACGCCCATCGCGGCGGTCAGCAGCACGGTGGCCGCCAGCCCGAACCGGACCATGCGCGCGGGCGCGACGGGCAGCGCCGCGCAGCTGAGCGCGCCGACGAAATACCCGGCGTAGTTCGCCGACGCGAGCCAGCTGCCGGCCCGCAGGCCGATCGAGCCGTCGGCGAGCATCAGCGGCAGCAGCGGCGTGAACGCGAAGCGCCCGACGCCGAGCGCGACCGCGAGCCCGACCATGCAGGCGAGCGCGGCCGTGCGCGCGCGGCGGTCGGCATCGGCTGACGGGCGGGCACGGGAGGCGGTATGAGCATCGGAACGGGACATGGCGGCGGCGGCCGGAACAGGAATCGGACGAGCTTCATCGTAGCTTGACCGACCCTTCTCGAAAAATGAATAATCGAGAATCCACCTATCTCCCGGAGAGAACCATGGACCTGGCCGCGCTGGCGATTTTCCGCGCCGTCGTGCGCGAGAACGGCGTGACGCGTGCGGCGGCGAAGCTCAATCGCGTGCAGTCGAACGTGACGACGCGCATCAAGCAGCTCGAGGAGGAACTGGGCGCGGCGCTGTTCGTGCGCGACGGCCGCCGGCTCGTGCTGACGCCGGCCGGCCACACGCTGCTGCCGTACGCGGAGCGGTTGCTCGCGCTGGCCGACGAGGCGCGCGACGCGGTGCGCGAAGATACGCCGCGCGGGCGGCTGCGGCTCGGCACGATGGAGAGCACGGCCGCGAGCCGGCTGCCGGCCGTGCTGGCGCGCTACCACCATGCGTGGCCGGCCGTGTCGCTGGAGCTCGTCACCGGCACGAGCGGCTGGCTGATCGACAAGGTGCGCGACTTCGAGATCGACGCCGCGCTGTTCGCGCGGCCACCGGCGCCGGACACGCTGCCAGACACGTTCGAGACGGTGCCGATCTATCGCGAGGACCTCGTGCTGCTGACGCCGCGCGGCCATCCGCCGGTGCGCACGCCGCGCGACGTGATGCTGCCGACGCTGGTCGCGTTCGAGCGCGGCTGCACGTACCGGAAATACGTCGAGCAATGGTACGCGGCGCAGGGGATGAAGCCGGCGCGCGTGCTCGAGCTCGGGTCGTATCATGCGATCGTCGCGTGCGTCGCGGCCGGCGCGGGCGTCGCGGTCGCACCGCACTCGGTGCTCGAGCTGCAGCCGCATACCGACAACGTCGCGGCCCATACGATCGTCGAATTCGAAGGCATCGACACGCTGCTCGCATGGCGGCACGGGTACGCGTCGGCCGCGCTCGCCGCGCTGCGCGATGCGCTCGCGGAGGGCGCGCGTCGGCCGGTCGATGCGGGGGCTGCGGCGGTGGCTGTGCCGGTCTGAGGCGGGGAAGCGGCGGGCGGCCTTCGCAGGCCTAGGCTGGGCTTGGCCGAATCGAATCAAGTCGAGTCGAGCAGAGCCGGCCGGACGGACGGAATCGAATCGAGCCGGCACGAGCCGAACCACCGGACCTGATCGGATTGAGCCGAATCGCGGCGCGCCGGGGCGAGCCGAATCGAGCGAGCCGAGCCGAATCGCGCCGGGCCGAATCGAACCGGGCCGCACCGAGCCCTACCAGGCCTAGCCCAACCCAACCGGCC
>NZ_PQMX01000082.1:0-23345 GCF_004368385.1 Burkholderia sp. B10
GCCGTGTACGGCCCCGGTCGATAGATTGCCTGAGCGCCGCTCAGCGATCGGCGCGACGGCGGCCTTGCGACGACGCGCGCACCCGCACCGGCACCAGTTTCGCGCGCGCCTTCATCGCGCGCAGCAGATCGCGCGTCGCCGCAGCGGCGGCGGCCGCGCCGAGCAGAATTCCAAGGCCGATCATCAGGTGCGTATCCATTGCGACTCCGAGGGTGGGCAGATTCATATGTCGATGATTTGAACAGTATCAAACTGTCCGGCGCCCGCGGGTAAAAAAGTGTTGCGCGAACGACAAATCTCGTCAGATTCCGAGCGATCGCGCCATCATGTCGCAGCCGTGATCTGCGCGAGCGCGGCTTCGTCGGCTTCGAGCGTGGCCGGCAGTTCGTCGCGCAGAAAATCGACCCACGTCCGGATTTTCGCGTCGAGGTACTGGCGCGACGGATACAGCGCGTAGATGCTCATCGGCTGCGACCGGTATTCCGGCAGCAGGCGCACGATCTGTCCGCTGCGCAGCCCGCCGATCGCCGAATACAGCGGCAGGCCGCCGATCCCCATCCCTTCCCGCACAGCCACCGCGAGCGCCTCGGCCACATTTACGCGGAACGGCGGCGCCGTCACCGGCACGAGCTCGTCGCCGCGCGGCCCCGACAGCGTCCATTCGTCGAAGTGGAAGCCCGGCGCGACCATCCCGAGACAGGCGTGCTGCGCGAGATCGGCCGGCGTCTGCGGCTTGCCGTGCGCGCCGACGTAATCGGGCGACGCACAGATGACGCTGTAGCTGTCGCCGAGCCGCTGCGACACGAGCCCCGAATCGGGCAGCTCGCGGCCCACGACGATCGCGACGTCGTAGCCTTCATCGAGCAGGTCGGGCATCCGCTGCGCGAGCGTCAGCTCGACGTGCACGTCCGGATAGCGCTGCCGGTAGCGCCCGATGGCCGGCACCAGATAGTGCTGGCCGAGGCTCGTGAAGCAATGGACCTTCAGCTTGCCCGACGGGCGCGCGTGCGCATCGCCCGCCTCGGCTTCGGCCTGGTCGACGTACGCGAGGATCTGCTCGCAGCGCTGCAGGTAGCGCTCACCGGCTTCGGTCAGCGCGATCCGGCGCGTGGTCCGGTTCAGCAGGCGCGTGCGCAGGTGCGCTTCGAGATCCGATACGGCGCGCGATGCATAGGCGGTCGTCGAATTCATCTGCTGGGCGGCCGCGGTAAAGCTCCCCGCATCCACCACGCGGACGAATACCCGCATGTTTTGTAACGTATCCATCCCATTACCCGTTTGAATCCGGACGGATTGTTGCACAGCAGCCCACCAATATTGTCTCAGGATTCGTAAAAATGACTTGCACCTTTGTTCGTTTATTCAGGAATTACTGAAAAATATAATCGCCTCCGAATCATCTATATCCGGAAGGGAGAAAATCGTGCAGTTTCCGGCAACAAAAGGGACGCTGGCACTGGCGGTTCTTGCAGTCTCATTAATAATGGCCGGATGCGCTAGCATGGGCGACAACAAGCCGCAGTCGGCTCGCATCGACGCGAACGGGCTCGACGCCGGCGCTGCGATCCGTGCGGCGGACCGCGACGCCGGCTGGCCCGCATCCGACTGGTGGCGCGCCTATCGCGACCCGCAGCTCGACGCGTGGATCGCCGCGGCGCAAGCCGGCAATCCGACCCTCGCGGCGGCCGAGGCGCGCGTGCGCGAAGCGCAGGCGATGGCGCGCGTCGCCCGTTCGGCCGAACTGCCGCAGATCAACGGCAATCTGTCGCTGATGCGCGAGCACTGGCCCGACAACGTGTACTACGGCCCCGGCCCGCTCGCGAACGTCGATACGTGGAACAACACCGGCACGCTCGGCCTGTCGTACCACCTCGATCTGTGGGGCAAGGACAAGAACACCACCGAACGCGCGCTCGATACCGCACACGCGACTGCGGCCGACGCGCGCGCGGCCCGGCTCGAACTCGAAGTGAACGTCGTGCGCGCGTACATCGGCATGTCGATGAACTACGCGCTGCTCGATCTCGCGCACGAAACGTTCGAGCGCCAGCGCGCGCTCGCCGATCTCGCGCGCAAGCGCCTGCAGGCGGGCCTCGGCACGCAGCTCGAGCTCAGCCAGGCGGAGTCCACGCTGCCCGACTACGAACGCCAGATCGACACCTACGAGGAAGCGATCCAGCTCGCGCGCCACCAGCTCGCGGCGCTCGCGGGCAAGGGCCCGGGCGCGGGTGATGCGATCAAGCGGCCGAACCTGTCGCTCGACGCGCCGGCCGGCCTGCCGTCCGCGATGCCGGCCGACCTGCTCGGCCGCCGGCCGGACGTCGTCGCGGCACGCTGGATGGTCGACGCGCAGGCACGCGGGATCGACGTCGCGAAGGCCGCGTTCTACCCGAACATCGACTTGCTCGCGACGGTCGGCGGCTTCGGCGTGACCGCGCCGTTCGTCGACTTCCTGCGCTCGATGAACGGCGGCTGGACGGCCGGCCCCGCGCTGACGCTGCCGATCTTCGAAGGCGGACGCCTGCGCGCGCAACTCGGCGCGGCCAGCGCCGGCTACGACCAGGCGGTCGAGCACTACAACCAGACGGTGCTCGCCGCGCTGAAGGACATCGCCGACCAGGTCGTGCGGATCCGCTCGCTCGACACGCAGAAGAAGGACGCCGCACGTTCGGTGGAAGCCAACGACCGCAGCTACCGGCTGTCGCGCGAAGGCTTCCGCCGTGGCCTGACCGACTACGTGAACGTCCTGATCGCGCAACAGCAGCTGTTACGTGCGCAGGAGACGGCCGCGCGCATCGACGCGGAGCGGCTCGCCGCGCATGCGCAGCTGATGGCCGCGCTCGGCGGCGGCGTCGAAACGGGCCAGGACGTGCCGCACGACGAAGCCGCCGCGGCTGCGCCGGCTGCTGCGTCGGGGGCTTCGTCGGCTGCTTCGTCCGGGGCAACCGCCGCGGCCGCCCCCGCTGCCAGCGCCGCCGCCCGCGCCACGCGGCCCGCGCACGTCGCGACGACCACCGCACCGTAACGCGGAGCGACCGACATGTCAGTCTCCTCCCCTGCTTCCACGCACGCCGGCGGACCGCTGCCGGCCTGGTTCGCCGCGTTCGGCGACTGGGCCCGCAGCGACGGCGCCGGGTGGCTCTATCTGTTCAAGGCGCTGCTCGCCGCGTTCATCGCAACGGGCGTGTCGATGCGGCTCGACCTGCCGGCGCCGAAGACGGCATTGACCACGGTGTTCATCGTGATGCAGCCGCAAAGCGGCGCCGTGCTCGCGAAGAGCTTCTACCGCGTGATCGGCACGATCTTCGGGCTGATCGCGACGCTGGCGTTCGTCGGCCTGTTCCCGCAGCAGCCGGAGCTGTTTCTGCTCGCGGTCGCGCTGTGGGTCGCGCTGTGCACGGCCGGCGCCGCACGCAACCGCAACTTCCGCAGCTATGGCTTCCTGCTCGCCGGCTACACGACCGCGCTGATCGGGCTGCCGGCGTCGCAACATCCGGACGGCGCGTTCATGAGCGCGCTCACGCGGGTCGCCGAGATCATGGTCGGGATCGTGTCGGCCGGCGTGGTCAGCGCGCTGGTGTTTCCGCAGTACACCGGCGAGCAGATGCGCACGACGGTGCGCAAGCGCTTCGTCGGCTTCGTCGACTACGTCGCCGCCGCGCTGTCGGGCAAGCTCGAGCGCGCGCATATCGAATCGATCCATACGCGCTTCGTCGCCGACGTGGTCGGCTTCGAAGCGGCGCGCAGCATGGCCGTGTTCGAAGACCCGGACACGCGCATGCGCAGCGGCCGCCTCGCGCGGCTGAACAGCGAGTTCATGAGCGTATCGAGCCGCTTCCACGCGCTGCACCAGCTGATGAACCGGCTGCGCGGCGCCGGCGCGCAGGCGGCGATCGACGCGATCGAGCCGTACTTCCGCGAGATCGCGCCGCTCCTCACGCGCAACGGCGAGCCGGTGCGCTCGTCGGCCGACGCCGCGCTCGCGGCCGCGCAGCTGCTCGCGTGGCGCGACGCGCTGCCGCGCCGCATCCGCGCGACCCGCGCGACGCTCGAAGCGCAGCCCGGCTTTCCGCTGCTCGACTTCGACACGGCCGCCGAGCTGCTGTATCGCTTCATCACGGACCTGCACGAATACGCGGCGACCTACGCGTCGCTCGCGACCGCGAACCACGAGCGCGAGCGCTGGATCGAGCGCTACGAGCCACGCACCAACGCGACCGCGATGGTGATCGCGGCGATTCGCACCGCGACGGTGATTCTGGTGCTCGGCTCGGTGTGGATCGCGACCGCCTGGCCGAGCGGCGTGACGCTGACGCTGACCGCCGCAGCCACGTGCGCGCTCGCGTCGGCGACGCCGCGGCCGACCGCGATGTCCGCGCAGATGGGGATGGGCACCGCGCTCGCCGTCTGCACCGGCTTCCTGCTGACGTTCGGCATCTATCCGCACATCGACGGCTTCCCGCTGCTGTGCGTGGCGCTCGCGCCGCTGCTCGCGATCGGCATCTTCATGACGATGAAGCCGCGCTACGCAGGCTACGGGATGGGCTATCTGATCTTCTTCAGCTTCCTCGCCGGCCCGGACAACATCACGCACTACGATCCGATGAGCTTCATGAACGACGCGCTCGCGCTGGTGCTGTCGATGCTCGCGTCGGCAATCGCGTTCGCGGTGCTGTTTCCGCCGAGCGCGCCGTGGCTGAAGAAGCGGCTGTTCGCGGACCTGCGCCATCAGGTCGTCGCGGCATGCCATGCGCGGCTGGCCGGCTTGCGCACGCGCTTCGAGAGCGGCGCGCGCGACCTGATGCACCAGGCGCACACGCTGTCGGCCGACCAGCCCGACGTGCAGCGCGACGCGCTGCGCTGGATGTTCGCGGTGCTGGAAACCGGCAACGCGGTGCTCGATCTGCGCGCCGAACTGGCGACGCTGCCGCCCGACCCGCGCTACGCGGCAACCACGCCGTGGCGCCGCGCGATCGAGACGATGCGCGCCGCCCTGTCCGCGCTGTTCGCGCAGCCGGACGCCGGGCGCTTCGACGCGACGCTCGCCGCCGTCGACGCCGCGATCGACGCGACGCGGCACACGCTCGATGCGGTCACGCCGTCGCGCGACGAACGCCACCGCCTGCAGCGCATCCTGAGCCACCTGCATTTCGTCCGTACCGCGCTGCTCGACCCGGAATCGCCGCTCGAGCCGCTGAACCGCAATCGCCCCGTGCGTCCCCAACAAGGAGCCTCGTCATGATGCCGCGTGAAATCGCCATTCTCGATGCCTACATGCCCACGGTGGTGCTGATGTTCGTCCTGGGCGCGCTCGCGACCTGGGCCGTCGACCGCCTGCTCGCCTATACGGGCCTCTACCGTCTCGTCTGGCACCCGTCGCTGTTCCGCGCGTGCCTTCTCGTCTGCATCTGCGGCGGAATGAGTCTCGCCGTTTACCGTTGATCCCGAACCATCATGATTATCAGAAAACTCTTCGGCTTCGTCGCGACCGCCGTCATCCTTCTCGTCGCGATCCTGATCGGGCGCTCGCTGTGGGTGCACTACATGGATGATCCGTGGACGCGCGACGGGCGCGTGCGCGCGGAGATCGTCAACGTCGCGCCGGACGTGTCGGGTGCGATCGTCGAGCTGCCGGTGCACGACAACCAGCTCGTCAAGAAGGGCGATCTGATCATGCAGATCGACCCGTCGCACTATCAGATCGCGGTCGAGCAGGCGCAGGCGGCCGTGGCCGCCCGCCGCGCGGAACTGCAGATGCGCCGCGACGACGCGGCTCGCCGTGCGGACCTCGACGCGCTCGTCGTGTCGAAGGAAAACCGCGAGAACGCGGCGCACAGCGCATCGAGCGCCGATGCGCAGTACCAGCAGGCGATCGCCGCACTCGACGCGGCCAAGCTGAACCTCGAACGCACGCGCGTGATCGCGCCGGTCGACGGCTACATCACGAACCTGCAGACCTTCAAGGGGAACTATGCGGTGGCCGGCCAGGCGAAGCTCGCGATCGTCGACAGCCACTCGTTCTGGGTGTACGGCTACTTCGAGGAAACCAAGCTGCCGCGCGTGAAGGTCGGTGCGCCGGCCGAGATGCGGCTGATGAGCGGCGGCGTGATGAAGGGCCATGTCGAGAGCATCTCGCGCGGCATCTACGATCGCGACAACCCGCAAAGCCGCGACCTCGTCGCCGACGTGAACCCGACCTTCAACTGGGTGCGCCTCGCGCAACGCGTGCCGGTGCGCATCAAGATCGACGAAGTGCCGGCCGACGTGGTGCTGTCGGCCGGTACGACCTGCACGGTCGTGATCAACCCGGAGCAGCAGAAGAAGAAATCCTGAGCGCCGCCCGGGCGGGCGCTCAGGCCGCGAGCCGGAAGCGCCCGACCAGCGCCTTCAGCGCCTGCGCCTGCTCGTCGAGCGCATTGGCCGCGGCGGCGGCCTGTTCGACCAGCGCCGCATTCTGCTGCGTGCCGGCGTCCATCTGCGTGACCGCGCGGCCGATCTCGTCGATCCCGGCGCTCTGCTCGTCCGACGCCGCCGAGATCTCGGCGATGATGTCGGTCACGCGCTTCACCGCCTTCACCACGTCATCCATCGTGCGGCCCGCATCGTGGGCGAGCGCCGCGCCGTTCGCGACCCGCTCGACCGACGCGCCGATCAGCTCGCGAATCTCCTTCGCCGCGGTCGCCGAGCGCTGCGCGAGCAGCCGCACCTCGCCCGCGACCACCGAGAAGCCGCGCCCCTGTTCGCCCGCGCGCGCTGCCTCGACCGCCGCGTTCAACGCGAGAATGTTGGTCTGGAACGCAATCCCCTCGATCGTGCCGATGATCTCGCGGATGTTCTTCGCGCTGTCGTCGATCTCGCTCATCGTCGCGACCACCCGGCCGACCACGTCCCCGCCCGCCTCAGCCACCGCCGACGCGTTGGCGGCGAGCGCGCTCGCCTGGCGCGCGTTCTCGGCGTTCTGACGCACGGTGGAAGTCAGCTCCTCCATGCTCGCCGCGGTGCGTTCGAGCGCGACCGCCTGCTGCTCGGTGCGGCGCGACAGGTCGAGGTTGCCGGTCGAGATCTCGCCGGACGCGGCCGCGATCGCCTCGGCGCTGACGGCGATCTCGCCGACGGTCGCCGCCAGCCCGGTCTGCATGTCGGACAGCGCGCGCACCATGCTGTCGCGGTCGTTGCGGGCCACCGGAATCGGCCGCGTCAGGTCGCCGCGCGCGATGTCGGCGGCGATCGCCTTCGCGTGCGCGGGCTCGCCGCCGAGTTGCGCCGCGAGCCGCCGCACCACGCGCTCGGCGATCACGATCGCCAGCACGATCAGGCCGCCCGTCATCGCGGCGATCATCGCGAACGACGACGAGAAGATCGTTGCGGACGCATCGAGCGTCGCCTTCGACTTCGCGCCGCGCGTCTTCACGAGCATCGCGACGAGCTTCTCGAGCTTGCCGGTCTCGACCAGCAGCGACACGTCCTGCGTGCCGACCTGCCAGTTCATCTGCGACAGGTCGAGCGGCTGCGCCTGCACGAGCGTGACGAAGTCGCGCAGATGGCCGCTCCAGGTGCCGACGGCCGCCGAAAACGCGTGCAGTCGCGCGGAATCGTCGGCATCGGCCGGATCGGCGTAGCGCTGCAGCGTCGCGAGCGCCTGGCCGATCGACGCGAGCCCCGCGCCGACTTCGGCGCCCAGGTCGTCGCGCTCCTTCGCGGTGGTCGCGGTGAGCAGCATCTTCTGCGCACGGCTCGCGCGCAGCACCTCCGCGCGCACTTCCTCGGCCGCCCGGCTCGCGACGTGCCCCTGTTCGTAGACCGACGCGATCGACGCGTTCAGCCGGCTGATCTGCCACAGCGAAAACACGCCGATCGCGAGCGTGCCGGCCAGCAGAATCGCGAATGCCGCGCGCAACGTCGCCTTGACGGTCCAAGGGCGGCTCAGCCGCGCCGCGGTGCCCGCTCGGCGCGCGGCGGATGCGTGGGAGGCGGTGGCGGCCGCACCCGGCCCTGGATGCAATGATGCTGCTTTCATCGATATATCCCCGTATTGGTCACGCCGCCGGAAAGGTCGGTTCCGACGGCCGGCATTGGCTGCCCAATGCCGCGTGTGCTGCACCGGGCCGGTTCGTGGCCGGCGCCGGGCTGGTTGCGCGTGCGATGTCGCTGCGTCGTACTACGGCCCGCAACGCGCGGCCTTGAGTCCGGACAAACACTCATCCGGCCCGGCGCGTCCGCAGCAACGGCCGGACGCGTCCGAGCGTTATAACCGGCCAAAAACGGGCACGATCGCCGAATCGTCACATCAATGTCCGAAATGCGACAAAACTTGGCCTGACATTGTCGATGCGCCACATTACACTCCTTTGACGCAACAACGATTCGAACGCGCCGGTCGTCATCAGAGCGCGTCCCGCCACCTCAACTCGCTCAGATCACATGGAAACCAGCCTCGATACGGGCGCCGGCGCCGCCGCCGTGCCCCAGCCGTCCGCTCCGCCAGCACCGGGCACCGTCTATTCGGTGCTCGGCGCGATCAGCTTCTCGCACATGCTCAACGACATGATCCAGTCGTTGATCCTCGCGATCTATCCGATGCTCAAGAGCCAGTTCGCGCTGTCGTTCGCGCAGATCGGCCTCATCACGCTGACGTACCAGATCACCGCGTCGCTGCTGCAGCCGCTCGTCGGCCTCTACACCGACAAACGGCCGAAACCATATTCGCTGCCGGTGGGGATGGGCTTCACGCTGGCCGGGCTGCTGCTGATGTCGGCCGCGAACAGCTTCCCGATGCTGCTGGTCGCGGCGGCACTGGTGGGCTGCGGCTCGTCGGTGTTCCATCCGGAATCGTCGCGCGTGGCGCGGATGGCGTCGGGCGGCCGGCACGGGCTCGCGCAGTCGCTGTTCCAGGTCGGCGGCAACGCCGGCTCCGCGCTCGGGCCGCTGCTCGCCGCGCTGGTGATCATTCCGCACGGCCAGCACAGCATCGCGTGGTTCTCGGCGGCCGCGCTCGTCGCGATGCTGGTGCTCACGCAGATCGGCCACTGGTACAGGAAGCACCCGTCGATGAAGAAGAAAGCGGCGGCCGCCGGCCATCCGACGCTCTCGCGCGGGCGCGTGCTGGCGGCGATCGGCGTGCTGGTGCTGCTGGTGTTCTCGAAGTACTTCTACCTCGCGAGCATCAACAGCTATTTCACGTTCTATCTGATCGACAAGTTCCACCTGTCGGTCCAGGCCGCGCAGATCCACCTGTTCGTGTTCCTCGCGGCGGTCGCGGCCGGCACGCTGATCGGCGGCCCGGTGGGCGACCGGATCGGCCGCAAGTACGTGATCTGGGTGTCGATCCTCGGCGTCGCGCCGTTCACGCTGCTGCTGCCGTACGCGAACCTGTTCTGGACCAGCGTGCTGAGCGTGATCATCGGCGTCGTGCTGGCGTCGGCGTTCGCCGCGATTCTGGTCTATGCGACCGAACTGATGCCCGGCAAGGTCGGCATGGTCGCCGGGCTGTTCTTCGGCTTCGCGTTCGGACTGGGCGGCGTGGGCGCCGCCGTACTCGGCCAGCTCGCCGATGCGACCAGCATCACGTTCGTCTACCGCGTCTGCTCGTTCCTGCCGTTGATCGGCGTGCTGACCGTGTTCCTGCCGAACCTCGAAAGCGCGCGTCGCAAGCGCGCGTGACGACGCAGCCGCGGCATGCGTGCCGCGGCCGGCCGGTCGCTTCGAAGGGGAACGACGACGGCGGCTTCAGGCCGCCGTCGTCGCGTGCAGCGTCAGGAAACGCTTGAGGATGCCGGACGAATAGCTGCTCGCGATCGCCGACAGGAAGTGCGAGAACGACTGCGTCGCGTGATCGTCGGCCGTGTCGGAGATCGTGCGCACGAGTGCGAACGGCACGTCGTGTTCCGCGCACACCTGCGCGATCGCCGCGCCTTCCATCTCGACCGCGAGCGCGTCCGGCAGCGCGTCGCGCAGCGCGACGACTTCCGGCTCGCTCGATACGAAGCGGTCGCCGCTGATGATGAGCCCGCGGTGCAGCGTCGCGCCGGCGAGTCCGAACCGTTCGCCGAAGCGCGCGCCCTCCTCGGCGACGAACAGCGCGCACGCGGCCTTCAGCCGGGCCGTCAGCTCCACGTCGGTGGCGAAGTGCGTGATGCCGAGCAGCGGCACCTCGTAGCGCGGAAACAGCGGCGACGCGTCGAGGTCGTGCTGCAGCAGCGTATCGGCGACGACCACGTCGCCTACGCGCACCGTGCGCGACACGCCGCCCGCGACGCCGGTGAACACCACGCCGGACACGCCGAACACGTGGATCAGTGCGCTGACCGTCGCCGCGGCCGCGACCTTGCCGACCCGCGCGAGCGTGACGACGCAGGCTGCGCCATGCACGGTGCCGACGTGATAATCGCGGCGGCCGAGCGTGACCGTCTTCATTTCGCCGTCGGCGCGCATCGCGGCGATCAGATCGCCGAGTTCCTCGGGCAGCGCGGCCAGGATGCCGAGCGGGCGCGCCGCGAGTGTATCCACCATGTCGATCCCCATCATTCCACCGCCTGCAGTTTCGCGACCGCGAGCGCGAGCCACTTCTCGCCGTGCCGCTTGAACTTCACCTGCGCCTTTGCATCGGCGCCGCTGCCTTCGAGCGCGGTGACCACACCCTCGCCGAATTTCGTATGAAACACCTGCTGGCCGATGCGGAACCCGGTGTCGGCCGCGCGCTGCTTGTCGGCGAACGCCGGCAGCGGCGCGGACACGGCCGCATCGACGATCTGCTCGCGATGGCCGCCGCCCGGCCGCGCGAACCAGTCGCGCCCCCAGCCGGCGTTGTCGGCGCGGCCGCCCCAGCGCGAACCGGCTTCCACTTTCGGCGTGAGCCACTTCAGCACGTGCTCGGGCAGCTCGTCGAAGAAGCGCGAGCGCACGTTGTAGCGCGTCTGGCCGTGCAGCATGCGGCTCTGCGCGAACGACAGATAGAGCCGCTCCTTCGCGCGCGTGATCGCGACGTACATCAGCCGGCGCTCCTCCTCGAGCCCGTCGGACTCCAGCACGCTGTTCTCGTGCGGAAACAGACCTTCCTCGAGCCCGGTGATGAACACGGCCGAGAATTCGAGCCCCTTGGACGCATGCACGGTCATCAGTTGCACGGCGTCCTGGCCGGCCTGCGCCTGGTTGTCGCCGGCCTCCAGCGACGCGTGCGACAGGAAGCCCGCCAGCGGCGTCATCGTGTCGGGGTTCTGCGCGGGGTCGTCGAGCGGCGCCGGATCGAGTACGTCGACCGACGGATCGTCGGCTTCCGCGCGCAGCGCCGGCGCCGCGATCGCGCCGGCGCGCAGCGGAATCGCGCGCGCCGGTGCATCGAGCCCGTAGCCTTCCTCGCTGACGAACGCGGTGGCCGCGTTCACGAGTTCCTGCAAGTTTTCGAGGCGGTCCTGGCCTTCGCGCTCGCCCTGGTAGAAATCGGCGAGGCCGCTCGCACGCACCACGTACTCGACCGTCTCCGGCAGGCTCATCTGCTCGGTCTCGGCGCGCATCTTCGCGATCAGCGTCGCGAACGCGCCGAGGCTCGTGCCGGCCTTGCCCGTCACGTACGGGATTGCGGCGGCCATCGAGCAGTCGTACAGGCGCGCGGCATCCGCGAGCTGCTCGATCGAGCGCGCGCCGATCCCGCGCGTCGGGAAGTTGACGACGCGCACGAACGCGGTGTCGTCGTTCGGGTTGTCGATCAGGCGCAGATACGCGAGCGCGTGCTTCACTTCCTGACGCTCGAAGAAGCGCAGGCCGCCGTACACGCGATACGGGATGCCCGACGTCATCAGCGTGTGCTCGATCGCGCGCGACTGCGCGTTGCTCCGGTACAGCACCGCGATCTCGCTGCGCGACATCCCGGTATTGATCAGCGAGCGGATCTCCTCGACGATCCAGCCGGCTTCCTGCGCATCGGTGCTCGCCTCGTACACGCGCACGGGCTCGCCGTGGCCGGCGTCGGTGCGCAGGTTCTTGCCGAGGCGGTGCGCGTTGTTCGAGATCAGCTGGTTGGCCGCGTCGAGGATGTTGCCGTGCGACCGGTAGTTCTGCTCGAGCTTGATCAGGTTGCGCACGCGGAATTCGTCTTCGAAGTCGCGCATGTTGCCGACGTTCGCGCCGCGGAACGCGTAGATCGACTGATCGTCGTCGCCGACCGCGAAGATCGCGTTCCCGGCGCCCGCGAGCATCTTGAGCCACGCGTACTGCAGCTTGTTGGTGTCCTGGAACTCGTCGACGAGAATGTGCCGAAAGCGCGCCTGGTAATGCGCGCGCAGCGGCGCGTTGTACGCGAGCAGCTCGTAGCAGCGCAGCAGCAGCTCGGGGAAGTCGACGACGCCCTCGCGCTGGCATTGCTGATCGTATGCCTGATACAGCTCGACGAACTTGCGGTTGAAGTTGTCGGTGGCGTCGACCTTGTCGGGACGCAGCCCCTGCTCCTTCGCGTTGTTGATGAAGTACTGGACGTTCTTCGGCGGGTATTTCTCGTCGTCGACGTTCGCGGCCTTCATCAGCCGCTTGATCGCGGACAGCTGGTCGGCCGTGTCGAGGATCTGGAACGTCTGCGGCAGGCCCGCGTCGCGCCAGTGGGTGCGCAGCATCCGGTTGCACAGCCCGTGGAACGTGCCGATCCACATCCCGCGCGTGTCGATCGGCATCATCGCGGACAGCCGCGCCATCATTTCGCGCGCGGCTTTGTTGGTGAACGTGACGGCCAGCACGGTGGCCGGCGACGCGTAGCCCTGCTGGATCAGCCACGCGATCCGCGTGATCAGCACGCGGGTCTTGCCGCTGCCCGCCCCCGCGAGGATCAGCGCCGGTTCGTTCGGCAGCGTGACGGCGGCGTATTGTTCAGGGTTCAGATTGGCGAGCAGATCGGGCATGGAGCGGCAGCGGACGGGCGAGAAAAATGCGGACCCGCCATTATAAGTCGGCCGGGCGATGGCGTTTTCGATCGGCTCGGCACGAGGGCTCGCCACGAGCCGCGCGCGGCGCCCGGCGAGCATGCGCGCGTCCCGCGCGGGCGCTGCGATGGCTGGCCGATGTGCATCCATTTATAATTGTCGGATTCAGCATCCAATTCACGCATTTTTCGGCAAATTTCCAACCATGAGCGACAACACGCTGGCGAAGAGTTTCGAGCCCCATACCATCGAGTCCCAATGGGGGCCGGAGTGGGAAAAACGCGGCTATGCCGCGCCGGCATTCGATCCGGCCCGCCCCGATTTCGCGATCCAGCTGCCGCCGCCGAACGTCACCGGCACGCTGCACATGGGCCACGCGTTCAACCAGACGATCATGGACGGCCTCGCGCGCTATCACCGCATGCTCGGCGAGAACACGCTGTGGGTGCCGGGCACCGACCACGCGGGGATCGCGACCCAGATCGTCGTCGAGCGTCAGCTCGATGCGCAGGGCGTGTCGCGCCATGACCTCGGTCGCGAGAAGTTCGTCGAGCGCGTGTGGGAATGGAAGGAGAAATCCGGCTCGACGATCACGGGCCAGGTGCGCCGCCTCGGCGCGTCGACCGACTGGTCGCGCGAATATTTCACGATGGACGACAAGATGTCGGCCGCGGTGCGCGACGTGTTCGTCACGCTCTACGAACAAGGGCTGATCTACCGCGGCAAGCGCCTGGTGAACTGGGATCCGGTGCTGCTCACCGCGGTATCGGACCTCGAAGTCGCGAGCGAGGAAGAAAACGGCCATCTGTGGCACATCCGCTACCCGCTCGTCGACGGCTCCGGCACGCTGACCGTCGCGACCACGCGCCCCGAAACGATGCTCGGCGACGTCGCCGTGATGGTCCATCCGGAAGACGAGCGCTATGCGCACCTGATCGGCAAGCTCGTCACGCTGCCGCTGACCGGCCGCGAAATCCCGGTGATCGCCGACGACTACGTCGACCGCGAATTCGGCACGGGCGTCGTGAAGGTCACGCCCGCGCACGACTTCAACGACTACCAGGTCGGCCTGCGCCACAACCTCGCGCCGATCGAGATCCTCACGCTCGACGCGAAGATCAACGACAACGCCCCCGAGCAGTATCGCGGCCTCGACCGTTTCGACGCGCGCAAGGCGATCGTCGCCGATCTCGACGCACAGGGCTTCCTCGAGTCGGTGAAGCCGCACAAGCTGATGGTGCCGCGCGGCGACCGCACGGGCGTCGTGATCGAGCCGATGCTGACCGATCAGTGGTTCGTCGCGATGACGAAGCCGGCGCCGGAAGGCACGTTCAATCCGGGCAAGTCGATCACCGAAACGTCGCTCGACGTCGTGCGCAGCGGCCAGATCAAGTTCGTGCCGGAAAACTGGACGACCACCTACTACCAGTGGCTGGAAAACATCCAGGACTGGTGCATCTCGCGCCAGCTGTGGTGGGGCCATCAGATTCCCGCGTGGTACGGCGAGAACGGCGAGGTGTTCGTCGCCCGCAACGAGGACGACGCGCGCGCGCAGGCCGCCGCGCGCGGCTACACCGGCGCGCTCAAGCGCGACGAGGACGTGCTCGACACGTGGTTCTCGTCGGCGCTCGTGCCGTTCTCGTCGCTCGGCTGGCCGAACCAGACGCCGGAGCTGCAGCACTTCCTGCCGTCGTCGGTGCTGGTCACCGGCTTCGACATCATCTTCTTCTGGGTCGCCCGGATGGTGATGATGACGACGCACTTCACCGGCAAGGTGCCGTTCCATACGGTGTACGTGCACGGCCTCGTGCGCGACGCCGAAGGCCAGAAGATGTCGAAGAGCAAGGGCAACACGCTCGACCCGATCGACATCGTCGACGGCATCGACCTCGAAACGCTGGTCGCGAAGCGCACGACGGGCCTGATGAACCCGAAGCAGGCCGCCACCATCGAGAAGAAGACGCGCAAGGAATTCCCGGACGGCATTCCCGCGTTCGGCACCGACGCGCTGCGCTTCACGATGGCGTCGATGGCGACGCTCGGCCGCAACGTGAACTTCGACCTCGCGCGCTGCGAAGGCTATCGCAACTTCTGCAACAAGCTGTGGAACGCGACGCGCTTCGTGCTGATGAACTGCGAAGGCCACGATTGCGGCGCCGACAAGCCCGAAGTGTGCGGCGCGGGCGACTGCGGCCCCGGCGGCTACCTCGACTTCTCGGCGGCCGACCGCTGGATCGTGTCGCTGCTGCAGCGCACCGAGGCCGACATCGCGAAGGGCTTCGCCGATTACCGCTTCGACAACATCGCGACCAGCATCTACAAGTTCGTGTGGGACGAGTACTGCGACTGGTATCTCGAGCTCGCGAAGGTGCAGATCCAGAACGGCACGCCGGAACAGCAGCGCGCGACGCGCCGCACGCTGCTGCGCGTGCTCGAGACGGTGCTGCGCCTCGCCCACCCGATCATCCCGTTCATCACCGAAGCGCTTTGGCAGAAGGTCGCGCCGCTCGCGGGCCGTTATCCGCAAGGCAAGGCCGACGGCGAGGCATCGCTGATGACGCAGGCGTATCCGCTCGCGAACCTGCAGAAGATCGACGAGGCGTCCGAACAATGGGCGGCCGACATGAAGGCGATCGTCGACGCGTGCCGCAACTTGCGCGGCGAGATGAACCTGTCGCCGGCGACCAAGGTGCCGCTGCTCGCGGCCGGCGACGCCGAGCGCCTGCGCTCGTTCGCGCCGTACGTGCAGGCGCTCGCGCGTCTGTCGGAAGTGCAGATCCTCGCCGACGAGGCGACGCTCGACCAGGCCGCGCACGGCGCGCCGATCGCGATCGTCGGCCCCAACAAGCTGGTGCTGAAGGTGGAAATCGACGTCGCGGCAGAACGCGAGCGCCTGTCGAAGGAAATCGCGCGTCTCACCGGCGAAATCACGAAGTGCAACGCGAAGCTCGGCAACGAGGCGTTCGTCGCGAAGGCGCCGCCGGCCGTCGTCGAACAGGAACAGCGACGCGTCGCGGAGTTCCAGAGCACGCTGGACAAACTGCGTGCGCAGCTGGATCGGTTGCCTGCGTAACAAAGGGTAAGGTCGTTTGCGTTCACTATAATCGGAACGTGAACATAGACTCTGACAAGTCGATTACAGGAATAAAGGTTCGATCATGTTGAAAGTCACCAAGGCGGTATTCCCCGTTGCCGGTCTCGGCACGCGGTTCCTGCCCGCAACGAAGGCGAGCCCGAAGGAAATGCTGCCCGTCGTCGACAAGCCGCTGATCCAGTACGCCGTGGAGGAAGCGATCGCCGCGGGCATCACCGAGATGATCTTCGTGACGGGGCGCAGCAAGCGCGCGATCGAGGACCACTTCGACAAGTCGTACGAGGTCGAGGCCGAACTCGAGGCGCGCGGCAAGGAAAAGCTGCTGGAGCTCGTGCGCAGCATCAAGCCGAGCCACGTCGACTGCTTCTACGTGCGTCAACCGGAAGCGCTCGGCCTCGGCCACGCGGTGCTCTGCGCGGAAAAGCTGGTCGCCGACAACCCGTTCGCGGTGATCCTCGCCGACGACCTGCTCGACGGCAACCCGCCGGTGATGAAGCAGATGGTCGACGTGTTCGACCACTATCACAGCTCGGTGATCGGCGTCGAAGAGATCCCGCCGTCGGAGACGAAATCGTATGGGATCGTCGACGGCAAGGAGTGGGAAGAGTCGATCGTCAAGATGTCGGCGATCGTCGAGAAGCCGGCGCCGGAAGACGCGCCGTCGAACCTCGGCGTGGTCGGCCGCTACATCCTGAAGCCGCGGATCTTCCAGCATCTGCGGGCGCTGAAGCCGGGCGCGGGCGGCGAGCTGCAGCTCACCGACGCGATCCAGGCGCTGCTCGCCGACGAGCAGGTGCTGGCCTACAAGTATCAGGGCACGCGCTACGACTGCGGCAGCAAGCTCGGCTACCTGAAGGCGACCGTCGAATTCGCACTGCGCCACCCGGAAGTCGGCGCGGAGTTCGAAGCGTACCTGCGCACGCGCGGCACCGCGCAACCGGCCGCCTGAACGCGGCAACGGGCCGCGCGCGGCCCGCAGTTCCCGAGCCGCGCGCGCGTCAGCGCGCGGCGGCCGGCTTCACCGAGACGACGCCCGGCATTGCGCCCGCGTCGTCTTTTTTCGTCTTCACGAGCCAGCCGCCGCCCTGCCCGAACGGCAGCTTCGCCAGCGCGCTCGTCACGAGCGCAGGCGCGGCGTGCTGCGAACCGGCATCGCGATCGCGCAGCGACGCCGACACGCGGTACACGTCCGCGCCCGATCGCGCGTCGACGAACAGCAGCGTCAGCACGTGGCGATACACAGCGCCCGCGAACGGGATCGCGAGCGGCGCCGGCCCGTCGACGCTCACGCACGCACTGCTGCTCGCGGCGCCGCACCGCTCGGACGTCGCCGCGACCGACGCCGGCTGCGTCGCATACGCGATCGACAGCCGGTAGCGGGCGTCCTGCCCGGACTGTGCGTCGAAGCCGCGCTGCGCGAGCGCATCGCGCACGAGCGTCTCGATCTGTCGGTACTCCGGATCGTCGGCCTGTGCGCCGGTGCGGATCACCTCGTAGCCGCGCGCCCCGGACGCGAACGCATCCGCTTGCCCCACGGCGCTCACGCCGGTCGTGATCCCGGCGCAACCGGTCAACAGCGCTACCGCCAGCGCGGCCGCTGCCCATTCCTTTCTCATGACTATCCCCAAATGCCAGCCGTCGCGCCCGGCCCTGTCAGGCCGACGGCTCGTCGATCGCGGGCAGCGACACCGTGACCGCGGTGCCGACGCCCACTTCGCTGTCGACCGTCACGCTGCCGCCGTGGCGCGTGACGACCGTCTTCACGAACGCCATGCCGAGCCCGGAGCCCGAGATCTCGGGCCGCTCGCCGGCATGGAATCGTTTGAAACGCTCGAACAGATGCCGCTGATCTTCCGGCGAGATGCCGTAGCCCTGATCGCGAATCGTACAGAACATCCGCTTCGATGCGTGCTCGACCGTCAGCGTACACGTGATCGCCGTGTCGGTCGGACTGTATTTGACCGCGTTGTTGAGCAGGTTGACGAACGCGCGCGTAAGCAGCGACCGGTCCGCGCGCATCCAGTACATGCCGGTGCCGACGTCGGTATCGATGCGGATGCGCTTGGCCTGCGCCTGCGGCCAGACTTCGTCGCACGCGTCGATCAGTACGTCGGCGAGGCTCGTCGGCTCGAGCTGGTAGGCCTGCGACTCGGCGCGCGCGAGCTGCACGAACTCGTCGGCGAGCGACAACGCGCGCTGCGCATAGCGCTCGACCCGCGCGAGCAAGGTGCGCATCGACTCGGATTCGACGCGGTCGCGCTCGATCTCGACCAGCGCGAGGATCGACGACTGCGGCGAGCGCATGTCGTGCGACAGCAGGTGCAGCGCCTCCTCGCGCTGACGCTCGGCCGCATGCAGCTCGGTCACGTCGACGAGACCGGCGATCCAGCCGGTCACACGGCCCTGCGCGTTCGTACACGGCGCGTAGCGCAGCAGATGATCGAGCCCGGCTCGGTCGCGCACCTCGATGCCGCGCGCCATCAGGTCGTCCTCGGCGCCGAGCGTCGGGTCGAGCGCGGCCGGCCAGCGGGCGCGGATCGCGGCGTCGTGCTCGGCGTTGCCGTCGACCGTCTTCATGAAGGTCAGCTCGCCGAGCGCGGCGCGCAGCGTCAGCCCTTCCGGCATCGGCAGCGACAGGCGCGCCGCGTAGCGCTTCGCCGCGTGGTTCGCGATCAGCACGGTGCCGGCCAGATCGGTGACGAAGATCGGCTCCGGCATGCTGTCCAGGCTGTCCCACACGAAGCGCTTCATGTCCTGCACGCGCTGCGCGGCCTGCGCCATCAGCGCCATCTGCCGTTCGAGCACGTCGCCGCCGACGCTGCGCTTGCGCGGCGCCTCGGGCAGCAGATGCGGCTCGTCGGCGAGCCGCTGCAGCTCGCGGCGCAGATACGACATCGTCATCTCGAGCCGCCGCCAGTTCCAGATCGGGTACACGGCGATCAGGCCGAAGATCGCGGGCGCGGGCGACAGCCACACGCGCGCCTCGAACAGCAGTGCGACGCTCGCGACGACCGCCAGCGCGGCGAGGCTCAGCGTGAGCAGCAGCGCACGCCACGGCGACAGCATCAGGAAGCCGCCCAGCAGCACGGCGAGCGGCAGCAGCGACGCGGCGAACAGCCCCGCGCGCGACGCCGGCAGGATCGCGCTGCCGGTCGCCAGCATGTCGAGTACGTTCGCGTGGATGTACACGCCCGCGAGCGGGCCGAAATCGCCGGACACCGGCGTCGCGAAGCGGTCGTACAGGCCCGACGCGGTCACGCCGACGACGACGATCTTGCCGCGCAGCGCGTCGGCTTTCACGCGGCCGTCGAGCACGTCGGCGAACGACAGCGTCGGATACGCGGGCGTGCTGCGGCTGAACGGAATCAGGTAACGGCCTTCGTCCGCCGCGTCGCGCGCGAGGTCGTGCACGTTCGCGCCGCGTGCGCCGCCGAGCGGCGGCAGGCGGCCGGCCCGGATCGCGCCGTACACCGGCACCATCAATTGCGGCCAGCGCACGCGTCCATCGCTTTCGAACAGCGCGACGCTGCGCACGATGCCGTCGGGATCGACTTCGAGATTGATGTGGCCGAGGCCCATCGCGTGCGCCGCGAGTTCCGTGACCGGCGGTTCGACGGTGCGCGTGCCGTCCGCGCGCTCGGGGCTCAGCAACACGGGCAGGAAGGTCGGCACGCGGGTCATCGCATCGGAGAACGCGCGATCGTCGGGCGACGGCTCGGTAAACAGCACGTCGTAGACGACCGCGGCCGGCCGCGCGCGCGACAGCGTGTCGAGCAGCCGCGCGTGCACGCTGCGCGGCCACGGCCAGCGGCCGAGCGCCGACACGCTCGCATTGTCGATGTCGACCACGACGACGTCGGGCGACAGCGGCAGGCTGCGCAACATCAGCAGCCGGTCGTAGATCAGCCCGTCGACATCCGACGACAGCCGGCCGAGCGCGCACCCGAGGACCACCGCGATGCCGAGACAGCCGATCGCGATCCATTCGATCAGGAAGCGGCGGCCGAGATGCCGCAGCGGA
The DNA here is from genome assembly GCF_004368385.1 of Burkholderia sp. B10. Lineage (NCBI taxonomy): Bacteria > Pseudomonadati > Pseudomonadota > Betaproteobacteria > Burkholderiales > Burkholderiaceae > Burkholderia > Burkholderia sp. B10. The sequence goes on from NZ_PQMX01000082.1 coordinate 20,021, forward strand.
GAAACGGAGCCGTGCTTCATGCGCTGCGGATCAGCGCGACAAGGTGAACGCGCTGACCGGACTGGTCTTCTGATAGAACTTGCCGCCGTCGAACGCCTCGACCGTCACCGCCCAGTAGTAGTCGCCGGGCGGCAGGTGCTCGACGTTGATTCGACGCGCCTGCAGGCCCATCTCGTCGACCACGGGTGCGCTCAGATCCTTCGAGCGCGACAGCACGAAGCGATAGCGCGCATCGTCGCCCGAGCCGTCGGCCGCCCAGCGGAATTCATACCCGCTCGGGCCGGGCGACGCGCTCGCGTCGAGCCCCATCCGGCGCCGCTCGAACGCGTAGATGTGCGGCGTGCCTTCGAGGCCGTTGTCGTCGATCGCGGCAACACGCACGAAGTACGTGCCGTTCGGCACCTCACGGAACACCGCGCGCGTCGAGACGGTGCGCGTTTCGCTGAACAGGTCGAGCATCCCCGCGTCGCGCCCGAGCTGCAGGTGATACGCGTTCGCATGCTCGAGCGGGACGACGTCGAACGCGATGTCCGGCTCGTCCTGCACCTTGTCCGGATGGGCGAGCGCCGGCGCCGGCAGCAGCGGGATCGGCGCGCCGACCGTGCCTGACGACGTCGCGACGCTGCCGAAGTCGGCATGCACGAGCGTGGCGTCGGCCAGTTGCTGCTTGCCCGCGACGCCGACCGTGCCGTCGAGCACTTCGACGCGCGTGGCCGCATTGCCGTCGGCGTCGTAGTTCACGCGAAAGCGCGTCCCGCGCACGCCGGCCACCACCGACGGCGAACGGATCTGGAAGCGGTCGTCGCGTTTCTTCAGATGCGTGACCTCGCTGTCCACCTCGCCGCGCGTGAGTTCGAACACGCGATCGAGCATGCCCGTCAGCACGGTGCGACGCAGCGTCTTCAACTCGAGCTGGCTGTCGGGCGGCAGGCTCATGTGCGTGCCGTCCGCGAGTTCGAGCGTCACGAAGCCGTTGGCGCCGGTGCGCACGCGCTCGCCCTCGGCGAGCGTCGTGTTGTTCGCCAGCGGCGCATACGCGCCGCCGGACCAGCGCTGCGCGCTGCCCTGCACCGCCACGATGCGCGCGGTCAGCTTTTCCTTGCGCAGCCGCACGACCGGCAGCTTCAGCGCGGTGCCCGGCTGCAGATGCTTCGGTGCCGGCACGTGGTTGATCCGTTGCAGCAGTTGCCAGTCGTCCGGCCCTTGCAGGTAACGCGTGGCGACGTCGTAGAGCGTGTCGCCGGCTTGCGTGCGGTAGACGACCGTCTTGCCCGTCGCGGCGCTCGGCTGCGCGGCAGCCTGGTGCGCGGCGACGGCGAACGCGAGCGCACCGGCGACGCGCAATGCGGTCATGCGCCCGCTCGCGGGGCGCTGCGGGATGCGCGCGATCACTCCGGTTCTCCGTGACCGACGCGTTCGAGCCGGTAGCCGTAGCCGTAAATCGGCGCGAGCCGGTAGCCGTTTTCCGGCCGCAGGCCGAGCTTCGTGCGCAGCATCGAGATGTGGGTGTCCATCGTACGCGACGGAATGTCGGTCGCCTGCTTCCAGACGAGATCGAGAATGTGCGCGCGCGACAGCGGCCGGTCGAGGTGCTGGAACAGCAGCAGCGCCAGCTCGAACTCCTTCTGCGTGAGGCTCACGGGCTTGTCGCCCGCGTAGGCCTGCTTCAGGTTCACGTCGAAGCGGAACTGGTCGAATTCGCGTATGGCCGCCTCGGCATTGACCGGATACGCGCGGCGCAGCAGCGAGCCGATGCGCGCGCGCAGGATCGGGCCCGACACGGGTTTGACCACGTAATCGTCGGCGCCCGCGTTGAGAATTTGCGTGATGCCGGCTTCGTCGTCGCGGCTCGTCATGAAGATGATCGGCAGCGTGTGCTCGGTCTGATTCTCGCGCACCCACTTGAGCACTTCCTCACCCGACATGTCCGGCACGTTCCAGTCGAGCACGAGAAGATCGAACGTCTCTCGCTGCAGACGCTTCTTCAGAGCCTTGCCTTCCTTGAACGCGTAGCACGTGTGGCCGGCGGCCGTCAGCGTTTGACTGACAAAATCCGTCTGGGCCGGATCGTCATCCAGTACAGCAATTCTCATAACACCCCGCAAATCCAAATCGGTTCGTCCAGCCCGGCTCTGCACGTTCAGCCCGCCGCGTAGCACACGCGACTTCGGACTCCGGCCGGCGAACCGCCGTTGACCGCCCGCGCAACGCGCGAGACGCGTCGCCTTGCCCGCCATCTCGAAAATGGGGCGCGGACCAATCGGCGATTTCGTCATAGTAGTACGAAATCTGCCGGGAAATTGCGCGGCCCACGGCCCATTATTCGAATAATCGTTCTGCGCGCCCGCTCGCGCAATCAGTCGGTGAATCGGCTAATCGGCGCCCGCCATGTGGGCGGCCAACGCGGCTGGCGCGCCCGGCGCCGGCTCCTGCAGCATCCGTTGCAGCTGCGCGCGCACGCGCTCCCAGGCCGTCGATGCATAGTCGGGCTGCCCCGCTGCCCACGCGTGCGCGAGCTCGAACACGCGTTCGATCGTCGCGCCGCAATACGTTGCGCCCGTGTGATCGCCGCGTGCGGCGTCGCGTAGTTGTTCGTCGAGCGATTCGGCAAGCCATGGCATCTCGGCTGCGGCCGAATCGGCATACGCCTCCAGCGCGGCACGCGCGTGGCGATCCCGGCGCGGGTCGAGCTCGATCCGGCTCGACTCCGGCGCGCTGCGTTCCGAACCGGATGGACTGCGAATGGCCCCTGGTCTGAAGGACATGTCCTTTCCCCGTTGGTACGACGGTCGCGTCGGGCATGGCCCCCGTGCCTGCCTCGTATGACGTACCGCGGCCGGCGCATCGGTCCGAGACGGACGACCGGCCGCGCCAGTATACGCAGGCGGCCGCGGGACGAGGTTTAAGAATTGTCAGAGACGGCGAGACGCGGGCGCATCGCCCGCCCCGGATGCCGTGAGAGGCGCGTGATGTGCGGCCGTCAACGGCGGCGCATCAGGAACACGAAAGTCTTGTCCTGCGTCGTCACTTCGACGATCTCGTTGCCGGTCTGCTTCGCAAACGCGGCGAAATCGCGCTGCGAGCCCGGGTCGGTGGCGAGCACCTTGAGGATCTGCCCGCTTTCCATATCGGCGAGCGCTTTCTTCGCGCGCAGGATCGGCAACGGGCAGTTGAGCCCGCGCGCGTCCACTTCCTTGTGAATCTGCATCGGCTGTCGACCTTCGAATGACGCGCCACACGGGCGCGGGAGGAAGCGGCGATTTTACCGCAGCGCGCGTGTGGGCGCCTGCGGGGGGCGGCAATGGGCGCTCGCGCGGTGTGGGGG
>NZ_PQMX01000083.1:0-22422 GCF_004368385.1 Burkholderia sp. B10
ATGCAACGGACGGTCCGGCTTTCGACATTCCGACGTGCTATAATTTGCGGTTTCCAAGCTGCAACGCGCGCGCACGTGTCCCGGTGACTGACGAGCGTGCGCGTTTGCGCGTTCAACGATTTCAGGTTTCTATGACCCGCGCCCTTCGCAACATCGCCATCATCGCTCACGTCGACCACGGCAAGACTACGCTCGTCGACCAACTGCTTCGCCAGTCCGGCACCTTCCGCGAGAACCAGCAGATTGCCGAGCGGGTGATGGACTCGAACGACATCGAAAAAGAGCGCGGGATCACCATCCTCGCGAAGAACTGCGCGGTCGAATACGAAGGCACGCACATCAACATCGTCGACACGCCGGGGCACGCGGACTTCGGCGGCGAGGTGGAGCGCGTGCTGTCGATGGTCGACTCGGTGCTGCTGCTGGTCGACGCGGTCGAAGGCCCGATGCCGCAGACGCGCTTCGTCACGAAGAAGGCGCTCGCGCTCGGTCTGAAGCCGATCGTCGTGATCAACAAGATCGATCGTCCGGGCGCGCGGATCGACTGGGTGATCAACCAGACCTTCGACCTGTTCGACAAGCTCGGTGCCACCGAAGAGCAGCTGGACTTCCCGATCGTCTACGCATCGGGCCTGAACGGCTACGCGTCGCTCGATCCGGCGACCCGCGAAGGCGACATGCGCCCGCTGTTCGAGGCGATCCTCGCGCACGTGCCGGTTCGCCCGGCCGATCCGGAAGCGCCGCTGCAGCTGCAGATCACGTCGCTCGACTATTCGACGTACGTCGGCCGTATCGGCGTGGGCCGCATCACGCGCGGTCGCATCAAGCCGGGTCAGCCGGTCGTGATGCGCTTCGGTCCGGAAGGCGAGGTGCTGAACCGCAAGATCAACCAGGTGCTGTCGTTCAAGGGGCTCGAGCGCGTGCAGGTCGAGTCGGCCGAAGCCGGCGACATCGTGCTGATCAACGGCATTGAAGACGTCGGCATCGGCGCGACGATCTGCGCGGTCGACACGCCCGAAGCGCTGCCGATGATCACCGTCGACGAACCGACGCTGACGATGAACTTCCTCGTCAACTCGTCGCCGCTGGCAGGCCGCGAAGGCAAGTTCGTGACGAGCCGCCAGATCCGCGACCGCCTGATGAAGGAACTGAACCACAACGTCGCGCTGCGCGTGAAGGACACCGGCGACGAAACCGTGTTCGAAGTGTCGGGCCGCGGCGAACTGCACCTGACGATCCTCGTCGAGAACATGCGCCGCGAAGGCTATGAGCTCGCGGTGTCGCGTCCGCGCGTCGTGATGCAGGAAATCGACGGCGTGAAGCACGAGCCGTACGAGCTGCTGACGGTCGACGTCGAAGACGAGCACCAGGGCGGCGTGATGGAAGAGCTCGGCCGCCGCAAGGGCGAGATGCTCGACATGGCGTCGGACGGCCGCGGCCGTACGCGTCTGGAATACCGCATCTCGGCGCGCGGCCTGATCGGCTTCCAGAGCGAATTCCTGACGCTCACGCGCGGCACGGGCCTGATGAGCCACATCTTCGACTCGTACGCACCGGTCAAGGAAGGCTCGGTGTTCGAGCGTCGCAACGGCGTGCTGATCTCGCAGGACGACGGCGCCGCGGTGGCGTACGCGCTGTGGAAGCTGCAGGATCGCGGCCGCATGTTCGTGAAGCCGGGCGACGCGCTGTATGAGGGCATGATCATCGGCATTCACAGCCGCGACAACGACCTGGTCGTGAACCCGATCAAGGGCAAGCAGCTGACCAACGTGCGTGCGTCGGGCACCGACGAAGCCGTGCGCCTCGTGCCGCCGGTCCAGATGTCGCTCGAATATGCGGTCGAATTCATCGACGACGACGAGCTCGTCGAAGTCACGCCGCAATCGATCCGTCTGCGCAAGCGCTTCCTGAAGGAACACGAGCGTCGTCGCGCAAGCCGTGAAGGCGCGGTCGACTAAGATCGTGCGTTCCCGTGCATGACGAAAAAGGCTGCCTTCGGGCGGCCTTTTTTGCATTCGCTCGACGTGCAACCGAATAGCCGGCAAAACACTGTTTCTGCGCCTCGTACCAATCCGGCAAAACCCCGCCACGCGGTGCTTTCGGGCACATTTCGGCGCGAACTCCGGTATCGGTTCTGTGATATGCTGCGCGCACGCAAGTTTAGGTCCTTCCAAGCAAGACTTGATTCGCAATCCGCTAAACGGTCAGGCCGTGTCGCGGAAGGTTGAGCAACCCGCTATTTCTCGAGAAGCTCGAAGAAAGGTGAGCGTAAAATGTCAGATGTAATGAAGCAGTTTCAGCTGAACTCCTATCTGTTCGGCGGCAATGCTTCGTACGTTGAAGAACTGTACGATGCATATCTCAACAATCCGGCGTCGGTGCCGGAAAACTGGCGAGAGTATTTCGACGCGCTGCAGAACGTGCCGGCAACGGACGGTTCGAATGCCAACGACGTCGCTCACTACCCGATCGTCGAATCGTTCGCCGAGCGTGCGAAGGCCAATGCCTTCATCCCGCGCGAAAGCGGCAGCAATCTGGCCACCGCGCGCAAGCAGGTTCATGTCCAGTCCCTGATCAGCGCCTATCGCTTCCTCGGCTCGCAATGGGCCAATCTGGATCCGCTGAAGCGTCGCGAACGTCCCGCCATCCCCGAGCTCGAACCTGCTTTCTACGACTTCTCCGAAGGCGACCTCGACCAGACGTACAGCGCAAGCAATCTGTACTTCGGTTTCGACCAGGCTTCGCTGCGCGACATCGTCAAGGGCCTGCGTGACACGTACTGCGGCACGATCGGCGCCGAGTACATGTACATCAGCGATCCGGAGCAGAAGCGCTGGTGGCAGGAGCGCCTCGAATCGACGCGCGCGACGCCGGCGTTCTCGGCCGACAAGAAGAAGCACATCCTGAATCGCCTGACGGCCGCCGAAGGCCTCGAGCGCTACCTGCACACCAAGTACGTCGGCCAGAAGCGCTTCTCGCTCGAAGGCGGCGAGAGCTTCATCGCGGCGATGGACGAAGTCGTCCAGCACGCGGGCAAGAGCGGCGTGCAGGAAATCATCATCGGCATGGCCCACCGCGGCCGTCTGAACGTGCTGGTCAACACGCTGGGCAAGATGCCGGCCGACCTGTTCGCCGAATTCGAAGGCAAGCACGTCGACGACCTGCCGGCCGGCGACGTGAAGTACCACAAGGGCTTCTCGTCGGACGTGTCGACGGAAGGCGGCCCGGTCCACCTGTCGCTCGCATTCAACCCGTCGCACCTCGAAATCGTGAACCCGGTGGTCGAAGGTTCGGCGAAGGCGCGGATGGACCGTCGCGGCGACGACGACGGCCTGCAGGTGCTGCCGGTGCAGATCCACGGCGACGCGGCATTCGCGGGCCAGGGCGTCGTGATGGAAACGCTGAACCTCGCGCAAACGCGCGGTTACGGCACGCACGGCACGCTGCACATCGTCATCAACAACCAGATCGGCTTCACGACGTCCGACCCGCGCGACGCGCGCTCGACGCTGTACTGTACCGACGTGGTCAAGATGATCGAAGCGCCGGTGCTGCACGTGAACGGCGACGATCCTGAAGCCGTCGTGCTCGCGATCCAGATCGCGATCGACTACCGGATGCAGTTCCACAAGGATGTCGTGATCGACATCGTGTGCTTCCGCAAGCTGGGTCACAACGAACAGGACACGCCGGCCGTCACGCAGCCGCTGATGTACAAGAAGATCGCGCAGCACCCGGGCACCCGTGCGCTGTACGCCGAGAAGCTGGTTCAGCAGGGCGTGATCACCGCGGAAGACGCCGACGGCTACGTGAAGGCGTACCGCAAGGCGATGGACGACGGCCACCACACCGTCGATCCGGTCCTGTCGAACTACAAGAGCAAGTACGCGGTCGACTGGGTGCCGTTCCTGAACCGCAAGTGGACGGACGCAGCCGATACGGCCGTGCCGCTCGCCGAACTGAAGCGCCTGGGCGAACGCATCACCACGGTCCCGGAAAACTTCAAGGTTCACCCGCTCGTCGAGCGCGTGATCAACGACCGCCGCAACATGGCGCGCGGCGACCAGCCGCTCGACTGGGGCATGGGCGAACACCTCGCATTCGCGTCGCTCGTCGCATCGGGCTATGCAGTGCGCCTGACCGGCCAGGACTCGGGCCGCGGCACGTTCACGCACCGTCACGCGGTGCTGCACGACCAGAACCGCGAGCGCTGGAACGACGGCACGTACGTGCCGCTGCAGAACATCGCCGAAGGCCAGGCGAAGTTCACGGTGATCGACTCGGTGCTGTCGGAAGAGGCGGTGCTGGGCTTCGAATACGGTTACTCGACCGCCGAGCCGAACACGCTCGTGCTGTGGGAAGCGCAGTTCGGCGACTTCGTTAACGGCGCGCAGGTCGTGATCGACCAGTTCATCTCGTCGGGCGAAGTGAAGTGGGGCCGCGTGTCGGGCCTGACGATGCTGCTGCCGCACGGGTACGAAGGCCAGGGCCCGGAACACTCGTCGACCCGAATCGAGCGTTTCCTGCAACTGTGCGCGGATCACAACATGCAGGTCGTTCAGCCGACCACCCCGGCGCAGATCTTCCACCTGCTGCGTCGCCAGATGATCCGCCTGTTCCGCAAGCCGCTGATCATCGCTACGCCGAAGTCGCTGCTGCGCCACAAGGAAGCGGTGTCGGATCTGTCCGAGCTCGCGAAGGGCTCGTTCCAGCCGGTGCTGGGCGAAACCGACGGCGGCATCGACCCGAAGAAGGTCAAGCGTGTGCTGGCATGCTCGGGCCGCGTGTACTACGACCTCGTCGCGCACCGTCGCGAAGCGAAGGCGAACGACGTCGCGATCATCCGTATCGAGCAGCTGTATCCGTTCGCGCACAAGCAGTTCGAAGCGGAAATGAAGAAGTACGAGCACGCGACTGAAGTGGTCTGGGTGCAGGACGAGCCGCAGAACCAGGGCCCCTGGTTCTACGTCGAGCACCACCTGAAGGAAGGCATGAAGGAAGGGCAGAAGCTGGCATACAGCGGCCGCCCGGCTTCGGCCTCGCCGGCAGTTGGCTACTACGCGAAGCACTACGAGCAGCAGAAGGCCCTCATCGAAGGTGCATTCGGCCGCCTGAAGAGCACATCGATCGCGAAATAATCGACGTAAGCGAAACGGGAAGGCGCGCGGCGCTTTCCCGTCTCTTTTGGCCCGCGTGGCGCGTCGCGCGCCCTGGTGGCCGAGCGAGTCGCACGAACCTCGTCATTACCCAGATTAAGCATCCAGGAAAATCACATGGCTATCGTAGAAGTCAAAGTCCCCCAGCTTTCGGAGTCGGTTTCGGAAGCCACCATGCTGCAGTGGAAGAAGAAGCCGGGCGAAGCAGTCGCGCAGGACGAAATCCTGATCGAACTCGAGACCGACAAGGTCGTGCTCGAAGTGCCGGCACCGGCCGCGGGCGTGCTCGCGCAAGTGCTGCAGAACGACGGTGACACCGTGGTCGCCGATCAAGTGATCGCGACGATCGACACCGAAGCGAAGGCAGGTGCTGCGCAAGCCGCAGCGGGCGCCGCGGAAGTGCAGCCGGCGGCAGCGCCGGCCGCAGCAGCACCGGCCGCACAGCCGGCTGCCGCAACGGCATCGAGCTCGGCCGCCGCATCGCCGGCCGCAGCGAAGCTGCTGGCCGAGAAGGGTCTGTCGACGGGCGACGTCGCAGGCTCGGGCCGCGACGGCCGCGTCACGAAGGGCGACGCGCTCGCCGCAGGCAGCGCACCGAAGGCTGCACCGGCCGCCGCACCGGCGAAGACCGCCGCTGCGAAGCCGTCGCTGCCGGAAGTGAAGGTCCCGGCATCGGCCACGACCTGGCTGAACGACCGTCCGGAACAGCGCGTGCCGATGTCGCGCCTGCGCGCGCGTATCGCCGAGCGTCTGCTCGAGTCGCAGCAAACGAACGCGATCCTGACGACGTTCAACGAAGTCAACATGCAGCCGGTCATGGACCTTCGCGCGAAGTACAAGGACAAGTTCGAGAAGGAACATGGCGTGAAGCTCGGCTTCATGTCGTTCTTCGTGAAGGCGGCCGTGCACGCGCTGAAGAAGTTCCCGCTGGTGAACGCGTCGATCGACGGTAACGACATCGTCTACCACGGCTACTTCGACATCGGTATCGCGGTCGGTTCGCCGCGCGGCCTGGTCGTGCCGATCCTGCGCAACGCGGATCAGCTGAGCCTCGCCGAGATCGAGAAGAAGATCGCCGAATTCGGCCAGAAGGCGAAGGACGGCAAGCTGTCGATCGAGGAAATGACGGGCGGTACGTTCTCGATCTCGAACGGCGGCGTGTTCGGCTCGATGCTGTCGACGCCGATCATCAACCCGCCGCAGTCGGCGATCCTCGGCGTGCACGCGACGAAGGAACGTCCGGTCGTCGAGAACGGCCAGATCGTGATCCGTCCGATCAACTACCTCGCGCTGTCGTACGACCACCGCATCATCGACGGCCGCGAAGCCGTGCTGTCGCTCGTCGCGATGAAGGATGCGCTCGAAGATCCGGCACGTCTGCTGCTCGACCTGTAAGCCGAGTCTCACCGCACTGACCCGTTCCGCACGCGCGCGCCTTCGCGCGCGCGTGCGGACGTACAAGTAGAAAGGATTGACATGTCCAAGGAATTTGACGTCGTCGTGATCGGCGCCGGCCCCGGCGGCTACATCGCCGCGATTCGCGCCGCGCAGCTCGGCAAGACCGTTGCCTGTATCGAGAAGTGGAAGAACCCGGCCGGCGCGCTGAAGCTCGGCGGCACCTGCCTGAACGTCGGCTGCATCCCGTCGAAGGCGCTGCTCGCGTCGTCGGAAGAGTTCGAAAACACGTCGCACCATCTGGCCGACCACGGCATCACGGTCGACGGCGTGAAGATCGACGTCGCGAAGATGCTCGGCCGCAAGGACGCGATCGTCGAGAAGATGACGAGCGGGATCGAGTTCCTGTTCAAGAAGAACAAGATCACCTGGCTCAAGGGCCACGGCAAGTTCACCGGCAAGACGGACGCCGGCGTGCAGATCGAAGTGAGCGGCGAAGGCGAAGCCGAAGTCGTCACCGCGAAGAACGTGATCATCGCGACGGGCTCGAAGGCGCGTCATCTGCCGAACATCCCGGTCGACAACAAGATCGTGTCGGACAACGAAGGCGCGCTGCGCTTCGACTCGGTGCCGAAGAAGCTCGCCGTGATCGGCGCGGGCGTGATCGGCCTCGAGCTCGGCTCGGTGTGGCGTCGTCTGGGCGCCGACGTGACGGTGCTCGAAGCGCTGCCGGCGTTCCTCGGCGCAGCCGACGAAGCGCTCGCGAAGGAAGCGGCGAAGCTGTTCAAGAAGCAGGGCCTCGACATTCATCTCGGCGTGAAGATCGGCGACGTGAAGACGACCGAGAACGGCGTGTCGATCGCCTACACGGACAAGGACGGCAACGCGCAGACGCTCGACGCCGACCGCCTGATCGTGTCGGTCGGCCGTGTGCCGAACACCGACAACCTCGGCCTCGAGGCAATCGGCCTGAAGGCGAACGAGCGCGGCTTCATCGACGTGGACGACCACTGCCGCACGGCGGTGCCGAACGTGTATGCGATCGGCGACGTGGTGCGCGGCCCGATGCTCGCGCACAAGGCGGAAGACGAAGGCGTGCTGGTCGCGGAAGTGATCGACGGCCAGAAGCCGCACATCGACTACAACTGCATTCCGTGGGTGATCTACACGTACCCGGAAATCGCATGGGTCGGCAAGACGGAGCAGCAGCTGAAGGCGGAAGGCCGCGAGATCAAGTCGGGCAAGTTCCCGTTCTCGATCAACGGCCGCGCGCTCGGCATGAACGCGCCGGACGGTTTCGTGAAGATGATCGCGGACGCGAAGACCGACGAACTGCTCGGCGTGCACGTGATCGGCGCGAATGCGTCGGACCTGATCGCGGAAGCCGTGGTGGCGATGGAATTCAAGGCGGCGTCGGAAGACATCGCCCGCATCTGCCATCCGCACCCGTCGATGTCGGAAGTGATGCGCGAAGCGGCGCTCGCGGTCGACAAGCGCTCGCTGAACAGCTGAGCGCGGTATAGCGCCGGCCGGCGCTCGGCCGGCGCAGCCGTCTCATGACGAAGGCGGGCGGGAATTTCCCGCTCGCCTTCGTCTTTTCCGGTTTGCCCGATGAACGTCAACGAATACTACACGCGCGAACTGAGTACGCGCGGCTATCAGTCCGATCCCGCCCAGCGCGCGGCCGTCGATCGTCTGCAGCGCTGTTTCGACGAATGGGTCGAGTACAAGGGGCGCCGCTCGAACGCGTTCAAGAAGCTGATCAATCGTCCCGATCTGCCGCGCGGCGTCTACATGTGGGGCGGCGTCGGGCGCGGCAAGAGCTTCCTGATGGACAGCTTCTACGCGGTGGTGCCGGTGCAGCGCAAGACGCGCCTGCATTTCCACGAATTCATGCGGGAAGTCCATCGCGAGCTCGAGGAGCTGAAAGGGCAGGCCGATCCGCTCGACGAGCTCGCGCGACGTATCGCGAAACGCTACCGGCTGATCTGCTTCGACGAATTCCACGTGTCGGACATCGCCGACGCGATGATCCTGTACCGGCTGCTCGACCGGCTGTTCGACAACGGCGTGCAGTTCGTGATGACGTCCAACTACGATCCCGACGATCTCTATCCCGACGGCCTGCATCGCGACCGCATGCTGCCGGCGATCGCGCTGATCAAGCAGAAGCTCGACGTGCTGAACGTCGACGCGGGCGTCGACTATCGGCAGCGCACGCTCGCGCAGGTGCAGATGTATCACACGCCGCTCGGCGCCGACGCCGATCGCGAGCTGCGCCGTGCGTTCGCGAAGCTCGCCGCGGTGCCTGACGAGAGCCCGATCCTGCATATCGAGAAGCGCGAGCTGAAGGCGTTGCGCAAGGCGGACGGCGTCGTGTGGTTCGATTTCGCGACGCTGTGCGGCGGCCCGCGCTCGCAGAACGACTATCTCGAGCTGGCCAGCCGCTTCCACGCGATCGTGTTGTCCGAGGTGCCGCAGATGTCGCCGCGGATGGCGTCCGAGGCGCGGCGCTTCACGTGGCTGATCGACGTGCTGTACGACCACAAGGTCAAGCTGCTGATGTCGGCCGCGGTGCCGGCCGAGCAGTTGTACGTCGAAGGGCCGATGGCGAACGAGTTCGCCCGCACGGTATCGCGGATCGTCGAAATGCAATCGAAGGAGTACCTCGAAGCGCCGCGTCGCATCGTCGATACTTCGCTGACCTGAGCGCGGCTGCCGCAAGTCATGCGCTTCAATCGTCAATTCCGGTCAAATTGCCTCAATTTGACGGTATTTTCGGATTTGTCTTATAGTCGCCGAAAAGGTCGGGCGATATCGTGTGTCATGGTTCCTGAGGCTGGAGATGTCCATGACACCGTATCGCGATCTGACCGACCAGGAGTGGCGCTCCATCGTGCCGCTTCTGCCTGAAATGAAGCCGCGCACCGAATTGCGCGGTCGGCCACTGGCCAACACACGCGCCGTGCTGAACGGCGTGCTGTGGGTGATCTACAGCGGCGCGACATGGTCCGCGATGCCGCGTCGCTACCCTTCGTATCAGACCTGCCATCGCCGCTTCAAGGCCTGGCACGACACGGGCACGTTGATGCAGGTGATGAGCGTGCTGTACGGCGAGGCGGGCGTGAACCTGTGCAATGCGCTGTCCGCGCGGATGCGCAAGCACTGCCAACCGGATGCGGTAGCGGTGCCCGATGCCGCCGTGCCGGCCTACGTTGCACATGGCAAGCGTGCAGCCGCCGACACGATGGAGCTCGCGACGTGACGTCGTGCGATTTCACTATCGTGCGCGCATAAAAAATCGGCCTGACGACGTTGTCGCAGGCCGATTTTTCATTGCATCGCGCGCATCGACGCGCGCTGCATTACTGCGCGCGCACCCAGGTCTGCGAGCGGCCGAGCAGCGATACGCCGATGTAGCCGCGCACGACCAGCTTCTGGCCGCCGTCTTCCAGCGACATCTTGCACTTGTAGACCTTGCCGTTTTCCGGATCGAGGATGTTGCCGCCGTCCCAGTGGTCGCCGTCCTTCTTCATCGCCTTGATGATCGTCATGCCCTTGATGAGCTGATCCTTGCGTTCGTCCGTGCATGCGGTGCAGCGGCGATCGGGCGTGTCGTTCGCGCCGAGGCCCTTGACGACCTTGCCCGACAGCGAGCCGTCGCCATCTTCGGCGATCTGCACGAGGGCCTTCGGCGCGTGCGTGCTGTCGTCGATCGTCTGCCACATGCCGACGGGGCTGTCGGCCTGAGCGAAGGTGGGGGCAGCGCAAGCGAGCAGTGCGCCGGCGACGGCCAGTGCGCGCAACGGGCGGGTCAGTTGAACCATTGTCTTCCTCCTTGTTTCGTGTCGTGTTCGATTCGCTCGCACGACCGCCTGCATAGGGCGGTGGCATGTTGCGAGCCACGTCAGAATACGTGAAACAGCGTGCCGCGTTTGATAGACGGGACTCTAATCTAAACGGCCCGCGACATGCGGGCCGTGCGCTGCGCAATCAATTGAGCTGATACGAAAACGCCGCGTTTACGCGTGGGCTGCGCGATGCGCTTTCGACCGGCGCATCGCCGACGGGCTTCGCGATGTTCAGGTCGAGACTGTAATAGCGGTTGTCCGTGAAGCGCACGCCGATGCCGACCGACGACAGCCGGCTCGGCGACGGCGTGCCGGTGTGCAGGTACACGCGCGCCATGTCGTACGCGATGTACGGCGTGATCGACTTCATGTAGGTCCAGCCCGGCGTGAACGCGCGATTGACCTCCAGCGACGCTCCCCAGCCCGAGTCGCCCGACGTTTCGCCGGGCTGGTAGCCGAGCGCATAGCGCGTCGAGCCGAACGAGATCTGTTCCGACGTCGGCAGCGAATCGGGGCTGTACTGGCCCGTCAGCGACACCGACGTGCCGATCTTGAACGGCCATTCGTTGGTCTGCGTGAAGGTCGCGCCGGTGCGCACGAACGTGAGCGAGATCGGGCTGTCGGCCGATGTCGTGTTCCCGCCGATCGTCGTGTTCTGCGACTTCGACGCACCGAGGATATTGAAGCCCTTCGCGACGTTGACGCTCAGCTTCTGCACCTGTTTCGCGGACACGCTCGTGTAGTCGAGCTGCATCTGCAGCACGCGCACTTGCGAGCGCGTGTCGATGCTGTTGCCGGTGATCGTGTTCTGGTAGCGGTCTTCGTTGTGCGACGCGTAGCCGGACACCGTGCCGAGCAGGCTGCGCTGGTTGTTCAGCAGCAGTGGATAGGAAGCCGAAAGACCGAGCTTCTCGTTCTTCACGGTGCGCTCGACGGTGGACGGCAGGCCGGGGTTGTCGGTCGGCTTGCCGCGGTAGGTGCTGGCATCCAGCCGCGTGACGAGGCCGCTGCTGCCGACCGGCACCGCGCCGCTGAACGCGACGTAGGTCTGCTTGTCGCGTCCGGGCGGCACCAGCGCCGAAATGCTCAGCTGCTCGCCGAACGACGTGAGACCGTTCTCCGTCGCCGTGATGAGCCCCTGGACGCCCGGGTGATTGAAATCGATCCCGGTGCTGATGTTGAAGGCCTTGCGATCGACGGCGAGCTCGAGCGTCGTTGCGCCGTCGGTCGTCTGCGGGGGCGGCACGTTGGCCTTCACCGATACGCCGGGCAGGAGGCCGAACGTGTTCACGTAGCGTTCGAAGGTCGCGCGGCGCAGCGGTCGGTCGGCCGTGATGTGCGCGGCAATCGCGCGAATCTTCGACTCCATCGCGCCGGGCTTGCCGGTGACCTTCACGTCGGATACATAGCCTTCGACGACGGTGATGCGCACGACGCCGTTCTCGAACGTCTGCGCGGGAACGAACGCGAACGACAGCGCGTAGCCGCGCTCCTGGTACAGCTTGGTCACGCCGTTGGCGGTCTCGATCAGCTGGCCGATCGTGATGTCCTTGCCGACGAGCGGCGTGAAGCGTCGCGAGATTTCGTCGAACGGCACCGACTTCACGCCCTCGACCTGGAACGTGGAAGGCGTCAGATGTCGCGACAGCAGCTCCTGCAGTTGCGGCGCCTGCGGCGCGACCTGCACGGTGACGTTCGGACCTTGTTTCGGTGTGTTGATCTGCGGAAGGGAGTCGAGCGGGTTGCCTGCCGCGCGCGTCTGCGCGTGTGCGCCGCCGGCCGCTGCGATGGCGAGCAGCAGCATCCAACTGTCGAGTCTGGATTTCATTGTTCTTCCTCGTAGGCCTTGCTTTTCATCTTCTTTGTTTGCGTGCGCGCGACACCGGAATGTCGCGCGCCGCGTGCCGCGTTGCCGGTCGTGTTGGTACGGCCGCGCGTCGTGCACCGGCTGCACGGGCGCGGCCGTCCTCCTTACTTGCCGACGCTGCCCAGCGTGCCGAGCAGGCCCGTTACCGGCGCGAGCAGGCCGGTCGAGCTGCCCGACGACGCCGAGTTCGACACGCCGCCGACGAGCGACGTGACCGGCGCGAGCGGACTCGACGATCCCCCCGATCCCGTTGCGCCGCCGACCGCGCCGGTGACAGTATTCAGCAAGCCCGTGACCGGCGCGAGCGGGTTTGCCCCGCTTGCGCCGCCCGTTGCTCCGCCGAGCGTGCCCGTGACCGTCGACACGAGATTGGTGAGCGGCGCGAGCGGGCTGCTGCCCGAGCCACCCGTCGCGCCGCCGACCGCGCCGGTGAGCGAACCGAGCGGCGTCGAGCCGAGACCGGACAGCAGGCCGCCGAGCGGGTTCGTTGCACCCGAACCCGACGACGAGCCGCTCTGGACCGTTGCCGTCGAGCCGCCGACGAGGCTCGTGATCAGGCCGGGGATCGGTGCCGCACCGTTCGGGCCGTTCGGGTTCACGAGACCGCCCGCGTTGGTCACGGTATTGCCCACCGCGGTGACGAGCTGGCCGACGTCGCCGACGAGCGGCTGCTTCGACGTGCCCGCGACCTGCGTGCCGGCCGAGCTGATCGCGCCGCCGATCTGGCCGAGCAGGCCCGACACCGGTTGACCGAGGCCCGTCGTCGTGCCGACCTGTTGCGTGACCTGGCCGGCGGTGATGACGAGCGGCGTGATCGCCGAGCTGAGCGGCTGCGTGACCTGCTGCACGGCGCCCGACGACAGCGTCGAGCCGATCGTCGTGCCCGCCGCGGACAGGCCGTTGGCGACCGTGTCGAGTACCGTGCCGACCGGCGACGTGACCGGTGCGAGCGGCGCGAGCGGGCCGGTGCCGAGCGCCTTGACGGTCGAGCTCAGGCCGGACACGGTATTGCTCGTCGCGCCGACCACGTTGCCGAGGCCCGCGACAGTTGTGCCGACCGGATTGCTCGTCGTGCCGGTCTGTCCGAGGCCGTTGCTCAACGCGTCGGCGGCGGCGCCGATGATCGTGCCGGTGCTCGACAGCGTGCTGCCGACGCCCTTCGTCACGCCGTCGCCGAGGCCCGGCAGGCTGACGTTGCCCACCGTGCTGCCGAGATCCGTCGCGGTCTGGCCGACCGTGCTGACCACGCCCTTGGTGCCCGTCGTCGTGCCGCTGGTGCCGCTCGTCCCGCTGCTGCCGGTGCCGCTGGTACCGCTCGTGCCGCTGGTGCTGCTCGTCGGCGGCGAGCTGACGCCGCCGCCGCCGCAAGCGGCGAGCACGCACGCTGCCGCGAACGCGGTGAGGGGAGCGCGCCACGGGCGCAGGGCGGCCGTCGTGAAGGAATGTTGTTGGGACATGATTGGACTCCTCGCTGTCTTGTCGATGAATGGATGCCGGATTACTTGCCGTGCGTGCCGCCGAGCAGGCCGCCGATCAGCGACGTGACGGGCGCGAGCAGGTTCGAACCCGAGCCCGAGTTCGTGACGGTGCCCGTGGCGCCGCTCAGTGCGGGCGCGCCGGCTGCGCTGGTGACCGTGGACAGCGCGCCCGTCACCGGGGCCAGCGGGCCGCTGCCGGCAGCGCCGCCCGTCGCGCTGCCGAGCGCGCCGGTGACGGTGGAGACGAGGCCGGTGACCGGCGCGAGCGGACCGCTGCCGCCGCCCGCAGCGCCGCCGAGTGCGCCGGTGACGGTGGAGACGAGGCCGGTGACCGGTGCGAGCGGGCCGCCGCTGCCGCCCGTTGCGCCGCCGAGCGCGCCGGTGACTGTGGAGACGAGGCCGGTGACCGGCGCGAGCGGGCCGCTGCCGCCGCCCGCTGCGCCGCCGAGTGCGCCGGTGACTGTGGAGACGAGGCCGGTGACCGGTGCGAGCGGGCCGCTGCCGCCGCCCGTTGCACCGCCGAGCGTGCCGGTGACGGTCGAGACGAGGCCCGTGAGCGGCGCGAGCGGATTGGTCGCGCCGCCGGAGCTGCCGGCCAGCAGGCCGCCCACGGACTTCACGGTATTGCCCGCCGACGACACGGTGTTGCCGAGGCCGGTCGTGATCGGATTGCCGCCCGTCGATGCGATCAGCGCGCCGCCCTGGTTCAGGCCGTTGCCGATCGTGCCGAGCAGCGTGTTGACAGGCGCGCCGAGCCCGGTCGCCGTGCCGATCGTCTGCGTCGTCTGGCCGACCATCGTCGTGATCGGGGTGATGGCCGAACTGACCGTTTGCGTGAGCTGCTGGACCGGCCCGGTCGACAGCACGTTCGACAGTGTCGTGCCGCCGCCCGAGACCGCGTTGCCGACGGTCGTCACGAGGCCGCCGACGGCGCCGGTGACCGGTGCGAGCGGCGCCAGCGGGCCGCTGCCGAGGCTGGTGACCAGGTTGCCCGTCTGCGTCACTGCGCCGCCGAGCTGGTTGACCACGTTGCCCGTGCTGGCGACGGTGACACCCACCGGGTTGGCGGTTGCGCCGAGCTGGCCGAGCCCGCTGCCGAGGCCGTTGCCGAGTGCCGTGACCGCGCCGCCGACGCTCTGCACGATGCCGCCGGCCGCCTGCGTCGTGCCGGGGTTCACACCGGGCAGCGACTGACCGGCGATCACGGTGCCGAGACCCGATACCGTCGAACCGACTCCGGTGACGATATTGCCGCTGCTTGCGAGGACAGTTCCCACCGAGTTCGACGACACACCCGACGTTCCGCTCGTTCCGCTCGACGTGCCGCTGGTCGTTCCACTCGTGGAGCCGCTGGTGGAGCCACTGGTCGAACCGCTCGTCGAGCCGCTGGTGCTACCCGACGTGCTGCCGCTGGTCGAACCCGACGTGCCGCCCGAGGTGCCGCCGCCCGAGGTGGAGATCGAATCGCCGCCGCCCGAGCTCGACCCGCCGCTGATGCCCTTGCTGATCGAACCGGAACCGCCGCACGCGGAAAGGGAAAGCATGGCTGCCACGGTGGCCGCGATCATAGTCGTCCGGAGCGTGCCATGAGGGATAACCTGAATGTCCATTTCGTCCTCGCATTGAAGCTGATGTTGTGTTGGGTGATGCGAGGATTACTCTGCAACTGTCGTGCCATTCCGATGGCGACGGAGTCGATGAATCGCTTAAAACGCGCCAATTCCTTGTCGCAAAAGGCATTGGCGGTAATTGAAAGATTGTTGAAACTGTTTAAAGCCGGATTGAGGCAAACGATTTCGCGCGTTTCGTAACGTAACGTGCGGTCTTTGGCGTTACGCGCGCGGCGTAACGTGGATGTGGGGCAGGTGGCACGGGTGCGCGAATTGTTTTACTGGTGGACTAGATGTGCACATCTAACCTATCGTAAATCCTATGTGTAAGTCGTACCGAAACCCCGTACAAATGGTCCTGCGGCGGAAAGTTTTTCGGCCGGCTCTTAAAAGAGGTTGGAACATAAATAGGATCGGATATAGAATCCGGATCGGTGTAAGTAAATGTACAGTCCGGTACACGACGTTCGAGGAGGATCACTATCGCGAATGTTAACTTGCATCAAATCGTCGTATGCGCCCTTCGGGGTGACCTATAAAGAAAGCGCACCCGCTTGTCGTTACAGCACAAGTAACGAATCACGCGGGGCAACGGCCGGATATGCGGGGATGTACAACGTATAACAGGCCAAAGAACGTACATACAGGCACGAGGAATAAAATGAAAGCACTCATCAAGCGCTTCCTCAAGGAAGAAACCGGGGTTACCGCGATCGAATATGGGTTGATCGCGGGTCTGATTGCCGTGGCCATCGTTGCGGGCGTTTCGTCCATTGGCGGTAGCCTCGGCAACATGTTCACCAATCTGGGCTCCTGCATAACGTCTCCCACGACCGGCACCGGCTCATCGGCAACGGCCAACGTAGCCTGCACGGCGCCTTGGAAATAAACCCGTTTCATCACTGATACAAGCCAGCCGTAGTGCCGTGACAGGCGAATCGCCGTGCGCGATTCGCCCGTTGCGGCATGTTCGGCCACTCGTGATGCGATGGCACATTTCCTATTCACCGGGGCATTTCTCGCATGGGCGCTCGTTGTCGCGGCCAGCGATATCCGTTACCGACGTATTTCGAATGTGCTCGTGCTGGCGGGGCTGGTAGCGGGGTTTCTGGCGGCGAGTCTGGACGCTAATCCATTCGGTGTACTTCCGGTGCGCGCGATGATCGGCATGTTCGTCGGCCTGATCGTTCTGCTGCCGTTTTTCCTGTTGCGCGTGATGGGTGCGGCGGACGTGAAGATTTTCGCGGTGCTGGGCGCCTGGTGCGGCGCGAACGCGTTGCTGTGGGTCTGGGTCGCGGCCAGCCTTGCGGCCGGCGTGCACGTCCTTGTCCTGATGCTGCTCTCGCGCACGCGCATCCGGGCGCTGCGGTCACGGCGCGCGCCCGTCCTGATGGTCGGCGGATATCGTGCGACGCCTTATGCGGCATGCCTCGTCGCACCGGTGGCTGCGTGGCTCGTGTACCTCGTCATGGCAGGGGCAGGGCGATGAATCGTCAAAGCGCAGGGTGCCGGAAACGCGATCGTCAACGCGGCGCGACCGCGGTCGAATTCGCGATCGTGTTTCCGCTGTTCTTCATGATCTTCTACGCGATCGTCAGCTTCGGCATGATTTTCCTCATCCAGCAAAGCCTGACGTTCGCCGTCAGCGAAGGCGCGCGCGCCGGGTTGACTTACGCGCCGAGCCTCGGTTCGGACCAGAACCCCTGTACGTCGGTATCGAAGCCCATGACGCGCACGCAGAGCGCGTGCAATACCGCGTTGAGTTCGCTGAGCTGGCTGAACGGCAATCCGCAGCCGGCGTCGGTGACGGTGAAGACCAATGCATGTACAGACGGCTCGGCGAGTCCGACCAATTGCCTGACGGTCACGGTCAGCTACGTGCCTTTGCAGTGGCTGACGTCGATCCCGTTACTGGGGCAAGTGCTGAAGGGCCCGCTGACGAGTTCGGCGGTCGTGCAAATCCCGCAGTCCATGCTATGAGCAGCGCGTCATGAGTCCGAGTCGCGCCATCGAGAAATTTCGCGTCGTCATTCCGGCATCCATCCTTCTTTGAACATGACCAACAATTTGACGAAGATCATCGCCGGGCTGCTGATCGCGATCGCCGTACTGCTCGGCATCTATGCGTGGATGCTCGGACGCAGCGCGCCCGCTTCCGTACCGGCGCCGCAGGTCGTCACCGCCAATGCGGCGCCGGTGGTGATCGCAACGCACGCGTTGCCGGCCGGCCAGCCGATTCCCGCCGACGCGTTGAAGGTCCAGTCGATCAGCCCGGTGCCGACAGGCGCGTTCATGGATCCGACGATGGTTGCCGGCCGTGTCCCCGCCCGCGACATCCCCGCATCCGCGCCGATCACGCCCGACGCGCTGGTTTCCGGCCTCGCCGAAGACATCCAGCCTGGCGAGCGCGCGATCGCGGTGCGCGTCGACGAGACCAATGCCGTCGGCAACCGGCTGCGCCCCGGCAACTTCGTCGACGTGTTCCTGAATCTGAAGCGCGAAGGCGGCGGCGCGATGTTCGACGGCGAGGTGTCCCAGACGCAGGCGCGCCTGCTGATGTCGAAGGTGCGCGTGCTGTCGTTCGGCGACGCGACGCCGGAGCGCGACAGCGGCAGCACCACGAACGGCAGCAACGGCCAGCCGAGCAACGCCCGCATCGCCGTACTGGCAGTGCCGACCGCCCAGGTCGACGCGTTGACGCTCGGCGAGGCCACCGGCCGGCTGACGCTCGCGCTGCGCAACCCGCGCGACGACGAGCTCGCGATGCAGACCGTCGCGGTACGCACCGACAACAAGCTGTCGCCGTCGGCGCTGGCCGCGGCCGGCGTCTCGCTGCAACAGCTGTCGGGCACCCAGCGCGTTGCCGCGGCGGCCAATGTCAACGTCCCGCCGCTGCCGTCGCACCTTCAGCCGGCCGTGCGGTCCGCCGCGGGGGCGACGGGCAGCGGCGGCAGCATCGAAGTGATCCGCGGCGGCCGCTCGGAAACGGTTGCGTATTGAACAGCATCGATTCCTATCGATATCAGCGACGACATGTAATGGCCGTGCCACGGTACAACAATCCATGAAAAACACCCTGACTGCATTCGCGATGGCTCTGTGGGCCCTGACCTTCGCATCCATGGCAAGCGCGAGCGGGACGATCGAGCTCGCGGTCGGCGCGCAGCGGCAGATCGCCGCCGGCCGCGCGCTGCAGCGGGTCGCCGTCGGCGATCCGGCGATCGCCGACGTGCTGATCATGAAAGGCAGCCGTGCCGGCTCCGTGCTGCTGACCGCGAAGGCGCCCGGCACCACCAACGTGATGGTCTGGGAGCGCGGCCACGACGAGCCGACGGTCTGGAACGTCGAAGTCGTCGATGCGGCCGCGCAGGCCGTGCTCGACGCGTCGACGCCGCAGGTGAAGGCCTATGGCGGCACGTCGGTGCTGCGCGGCACGGCCGGCTCGCTCGATGCGCACGAACGCGCGGTGGCCGTCGCGAAGAACATGAGCCCGAAGGGCGCGGTGATCGATCGTTCGACGCTGGCCGGCAAGAACGTGGTGCAAGTGGACGTGCGCGTCGTCGAATTCAGCCGGTCGGTGCTCAAGCAGGTCGGCTTCAACTTCTTCAAACAGAGCAACGGCTTTTCGTTCGGCTCGTTCTCGCCGGGCGGCGTGCAGTCGTACAACGGCGGGTCCGGTCCCGGTACGGCGGCCTATATCCCGACGCTCGGCGCACCCGTTGCGTCCGCCTTCAATCTGGTCGTGAACGCGGCCGGGCACGGCATCTTCGCCGACCTGTCGCTGCTCGAAGCGAACAACCTCGCGCGCGTGCTCGCGGAACCGACGCTCGTCGCGCTGTCCGGCCAGAGCGCCAGCTTTCTCGCCGGCGGCGAGATTCCGGTGCCGTCGCCGCAGGGGCTCGGCTCGACCGCGATCCAGTGGAAGCAATACGGCGTCGGGCTGTCGCTGACGCCGACCGTGCTGAGCCCGAACCGGATCGCGCTGAAGGTCGCGCCGGAATCGAGCCAGCTCGATTTCGTGAACAGCGTGACGATCAGCGGCGTCGCGGTGCCGGGCATCACGACGCGCCGCGCCGACACGACGGTCGAGCTCGGCGACGGCGAGAGCTTCGTGATCGGCGGCCTGATCGACCGTCAGACGATGTCGAACGTCAGCAAGGTGCCGCTGCTGGGCGACCTACCGATCATCGGCACGTTCTTCAAGAACCTGAATTACCAGCAGAACGACAAGGAACTGCTGATCATCGTGACGCCGCATCTCGTCGCGCCGATCGCGAAGGGCGCGGTGCTGCCCGCGACGCCCGGCGAATTGGCCGAGCAGCATGACGGGCCGGTATGGCGTTCGTATCTCGGCGGTGCGGCGTCGCCGGACGCGGCGCCGGGGTTTTCGAAATGAGCACGAAGCACGACGCGCCGGGTCCCCGCGCGGCGCATTGCGCAATCGGGAGTGTGCGACATGAATGCACGAATCGAATCACTATGTGAACCCGCCGTGACGGACTACTTCGTTTGCGCATCGCAGAAGGAAGCACACGTGCGCTGGCTCGCCGACACGCTCGTGTCGGCCGGTGCGGTCGAAGCCGCATCGCTCGAGCCCGGCGTGCTCGCGCAGCGCATCACCGGCCTCAACCCGGCGCTCGTGTTCATCGACTTCTCCGCAAGCAGCGACGCGGCGAGCATTGCCGTCGCCGCGATCCGCGCCGCGCATCCCGGCTTGCCGATCGTCGCGCTCGGTTCGCTGGCCCAGCCGGAGAGCACGCTCGCCGCGCTGCGCGCGGGCGTGCGCGACTTCATCGACGTGTCGGCGCCTGCCGAGGAGGCGCTGCGCACGACGCGCGGCCTGCTGTCCAACGTCGGCGAGCCGGCGAGTCGCCATGGCAAGGTCGTCGCGTTGCTCGGCGCGCGCGCGGGCATGGGCGTCAGCACGCTCGCCGCGAATCTCGCCGTGTGGTTGCAGAAGCACGCGCTCGGACCGGGCGCGAAAGACCAACACGGCGGCAGCACGCCGGCCGGCCGTCAGACCGCACTGGTCGATCTGGGATTGCCGGCCGGGGACGGCGCGCTGTTCCTGAACACGCGCTGCGAGTTCCATTTCATCGACGCCGTGCAGAACCTGCGCCGCATCGACCGCACGTTCGTGAACACCGCGCTGACGCGGCACCAGAGCGGCGTGGCGCTGACCACGCTGCCGCCCGACCTCGGCGGCCTGCGCGACGTGTCGTATGCGGCTTGCGTCGGCTTGCTGAACCGGTTTCGCGCGTTCTTCGATCAGCAGGTCGTCGATCTCGGCGGCTTCTCCAATCGCGACTTCGTCACGCAGATCGCCGCGTCGGCCGACGAAGCGTGGCTCGTCTGCGATCAGGGCGTCGCGTCGATCGTGTCCGCGGCCGATCTGCTCACCGGCTTGCGCGACGCCGGGATCGACACCGATCGCGTCAAGCTGGTGGTCAACCAGTACGACCCCGCGCTGGACCTGATGCCCGCGCAGATCGCCGAGCGTCTCGGGCTGTCGCTGGTCGGCACGTTGCCCGCGCGGCGCGTCGCGATCGGCCATGCCGCGAACCAGGGACGGCTGATCGTCGATGCGGCGGAGCGCGATCCGTACGTGCGCGCCCTCGAATCCCTCGCCGTGCGGTTGCCGGGCATCTCCGGCACGGCCGGCGCGTCGCGTGCCGCGCCGCGCCTGTCCGCGCTCAAGCGCTTCATTCAACCTTCGTCCAAGCGGTCGTAACCGATGGCACACGACATCCAATTTGCCGACGGCGCAGCGCCGTTCTCCCAGACCCAGCAATTCCACGACATCAAGAATGCCGCGCACGAGCACTTGCTCACGCGCATCGAGGAGCTGGGCGCCGAGTTCGGCCGCTGGTCGCGCCAGGCGATCAACCAGTTCGTCGATCTGGAGATCGACAGCTTCGTGCGCCTGCGCCGCATTCCGCTCAACGAGAACGAAGTGCGCGCGATCGCCGAGGCGCTGACGAAGGAGCTGGCGGGCTTCGGGCCGATCGAGGACCTGCTCGCGGACCCGGCCGTCGAGGACATCCTGATCAACGGCTACAACGACGTGTACGTGTCGCGTCACGGCATGCTCGCCAAGCTGCCGGTGCGCTTCACCGACAACGCGCATCTGCTGCGCATCGTGCGGCGCATCCTCGCGCCGATCGGCCGCCGGCTCGACGAGTCGAACCCGATGGTCGATGCGCGGCTGCCGGACGGCGGACGCGTGAACGTCGTGATCGAGCCGCTGTCGATCGACGGCCCGATCGTGTCGATCCGGAAGTTCCGCAAGGATCCGCTGAAGCCGTCGGACCTGCTCGGCAACGGCACGTACAACGAAGAAATCGGCGCGCTGCTCGAGGCGGCCGTCGAAGCGCGCTGCAACGTGCTCGTGTCGGGCGGCACGAGCTCGGGCAAGACGTCGTTGCTCAATGCGCTCGCGTTTCATATTCCCGAGCCCGAGCGCGTCGTGACGATCGAGGATACGGCCGAGCTGTCGCTGAACCATCCGCACGTCGTGCGGCTCGAGAGCCGGCCGGGCGGATTCGACGGCTCCGGCGTGGTGACGATTCGCGACCTGCTGCGCAATACGCTGCGGATGCGTCCGGACCGGATCATCGTCGGCGAAGTGCGCGGCGGCGAAGTGCTCGAAATGCTGCAGGCGATGAACACCGGCCACGACGGCTCGATGGGCACCGTGCATGCGAGTTCGCCGCGCGAGTGCCTGTACCGTCTCGAGATGCTTGCGGGCTTCGCCGGTTTCCAGGGCACCGAGTCGAGCCTGCGGCGGCAGATCGCGAACGCGATCGACTTCATCGTGCAGATCGGGCGGCTGTCGAACGGGCGTCGCCGGATTCTGTCGATCACCGAGGTGACCGGGCTGTCCGACAACATCATCGCGACGCAGGAGCTGTATCGCTACGAGGCGCGTGTGACGCCGGAGGGCGAGGAAGTCGATCACTGGGAGTCGCTCGGCATCCATCCGCATTCGCCGAAGCTCGCGCGTTTCCGTCAGACGCTGTCGGGCGGCGCGGCGGGCGGTGGATTCGGCGGCGGGTTCGGCGGTGG